>NZ_JBXUOW010000071.1:0-23705 GCF_057196645.1 Micromonospora sp. ATLC16 | reverse complement strand
CGTCAGCACCCCGGCCCCGCGCCCGGCACCCACCCCGAGCCGTTCCCCCTCGCCGGCCCCGACGAGCGGTTCGCCCACGCCGACCGCCGATCCGGACCCGCCGACCGCCTCGGCCGACCCGACCGCGTCCGACGACCCGCCGACCACCGGCCCGAGCCCGTCGACCGATCCTTCCGCGTCCGCCGATCCGGGCCCGTCGAGCGATCCTTCCGCGTCCGCCGCGCCGGGCCCGTCGAGCGGTCCTTCCGCGTCCGCCGCGCCGGGCCCGTCGAGCGGTCCTTCCGCGTCCGCCGATCCGGGCCCGTCGAGCGGTCCTTCCGCGTCCGCCGATCCGGGCCCGTCGAGCGGTCCTTCCGCGTCCGCCGCGCCGGGAGGTCCGTCGGCCGCTCCGAGCGGTGGCGGGTCAGCGCCGGAGCCTCCGCCGACCGACATCGTCACCGAACCGCTGTTGCCCGGCATACCGAGCGCGATGGCAGCGCCCGATCCCGGGCAGGCATCCGCCGGCCGGACCGACGCTGCCGGCCGCGAGGCGAGCCGGTGAGTGGTGGGGCGGGTCAGCTGTCGTCGGCGAGGCGGTGTCGGTTGGCCTCGATCCAGGCGTCCAGGGCCGCCGGATCGTCCGGGTCGATGCCGTCGGCCATCAACTGGGCCACCGCGGCGGTGGCCGGGCTGCGCCGTTCGCCGGTCGCGTAGAGCCGGACGAACTCCGGCACCATCTCCTCGATCGCCGCGTCCGTGGCGGCGGCTGCCGACTCGGGCATCCCACGCCGGTGGGCCGCGTAGGCGGCCCAGGCCCGCAGCACCCGGGGCAGCATGGCCGCGTCGTCCATGTCCAGGACGGCCCGGCGGTGCACCCAGTCGAGCAGGAAGAGACCGGCGACGGTCGGGCTCCACCGCAGCGGGTCGGCGTCGGGAAAGGTCGCCGCGTGATCGAGCAGCAAGCCCAGACAGAAGTGCAGCGAGGCCAGTTCGGCGTCGTCGACCGCGTCCAGTCCGGCCCGGGCGGCATCCGGCGAGCCCAGGAAACGGCGGATCTCCGCGGCCCGCTCGCCGTCGGGCAACGGGTCGTCGGCCTGCCGGGGCGGTGGTGCGGTCGTGGCCGGCAGGACCGCGAGCCGGGCGCCGACAAGGGCCCGGTCGGTGGCCAGTGAGGCGGCGCCGGGCAGCTGACCCAGGTGGTCGGTGACCGCCAGGTGTCGACTCACCTCGTCGCGCATCCGGGTCGGGCTCTCCTCTCGGAACCAGGTCAGCTCGTCCTCGGCGCACAACTGCCGGACCTGCTCCAGGATGCGGCTCGCCGGCCCGCCGACGAACACGTCCTTGGTGATGCCGATGTTGTGGTCGATCAGGGCGACCAGGGCGTGTTCCGGCCCTCCGGTCGCGTCGTCGTAGGCGAACGTGGCCAGGTAGGAGGTCTGGTCGCCGTACACGTCGCCGTACGCCCAGGTGCCGGTGAGGTGCACCTTGCCGAGCTGACCGGACCAGGCCGGTGCGGTCGCACCGGGACGGACCCGGTCCGCGCCGGCCGCGTCCGGCACCAGGGCCGCGAAGACGGCCCGGACCGTCGTCGCCGCGACCGCCCGTCGTCTCGAGGTGGCGGCCAGGAAGTCGCCCACGAAGTCGCGTACCGCCGCCTCCCGGTCCGTCTCGGCGACCTCGTACACGCTGCCGAGCAGGGCCGCACCGAGCATCTCCGCATCGAGGGCCGAGTCGAGCTTGGTCACGTCGCGTGCGGCGTGCAGCACCGCGTCGTAAGGGGTCTGTGGCGTGGCCATGGCTCGACCCTACGCCGATCGCGCGGCATCCAGGAACGTTCAGCGGCCGGGTCAGCGGTGTCGGGCGACCTCGAGGACGGTGCGCGCGTCGGCGTGTGCGGCGATCACGGCCCGCACCGGGGCCAGCACCTGCTGCTCGCCGACGCCGGCGACGGCCCGGGTCAGCTGTGCCTCCGCCCGGTGACGGGCCCGCCGGGCGGCCCACCTCACCAGCGGGCGGGTCAGGGCCGCGACGAGCAACCCGGTCAGCAACCCGCCGAGCAGCAGCAGGGTCGGCACCGGTACCTCACCGACCATCGGATGCCGCAGCTCCGGCAACCCGAGAGCCCGCACCGCGTAGCCGAGGACCAGCCAGCCCAGCCCGGCCACCGCGGCGAACGTCACCAGCCACTGCACCCCGCCCACCAGTCGCCACCAGGCACGCGGACGGCCGACGCCGAGATCGGTGCTGGCGAGCGCGCCGTCCAGGGCGTCCGGCAGATCGCCGAGGCGGGACCGGGCCGCTGCGGCCATCGCATCCGGCCAGGCGTTCGGCAGCCCGTCCCCGGCCCGCTCGGCCACCGTCCGTAGGGCCAGTGCCAGTGCGGACTTGTCGGCCGCGTTGGGCTCGGGTACGGAGGTGGCGGCCACCAGGCTCTCCGTCGGGTCACCACCGGCCCGCCGGTCGGGCAGGTGCAGCCGGCGCAGTGGGTCGGCCCGCAGTCGCCGCCAGAGCCGCAGTAACGGCCAGCCGGTGGCTGCTGCGGCACGATGCCGGTACGCCTGCTCGACCGCCGCCACGACCGTCGGCACGCCGGCTGCCCGGCACAGGGCACGGTCCAGCGCGGTGACCGCGGGATCGTCGGCGGCGAGCGCGGTGCGGGGTGCCCCGACCATGTCGTCCAGCGTGGCGACGACGGCGTCGACGTCATCGGAGAGGCGACGCAGCGCGGCCTGTCGTTCGGCGACGGTGCGCTCCAGTGCCGCCCGTAACCCCTCCAGGCCCTCCGGAGCGGCGACGGTGGTGGCCAGCAGCGGTACCCCGTCCAGCCCGTCCGCGTCGAGCAGGCGGCGCAGGTCGGCAAGTACCCGGGGTACCTCGGCGGGGGCCAGCCGGTCGGTCTGGTTGAGCACGACCAATGTCACGTCCCGGTGCCGGTGGAACTCGCGGAGGTAGCTGCGGTGTATCACCCGGTCGGCGTACTTCTGCGGGTCGACCACCCAGACCACCAGGTCCACCAGGCCGAGCAGCCGGTCCACCTCCAGCCGGTGCGAGTGCTCGACGGAGTCGAAGTCCGGCAGGTCGAGCAGGATCAGCCCGTGCAGAGTGGACTCGTCGTCGCCGTCGAGCAGGCTCTCCCGGACGAACCGGTGGCGGGGCAGCACGCCGAGCCAGTCGAGCAGCCGGGTGCCCCCGTCGAGCGGGCCCCACACGGAGGCGTGCGTGACACCGGTGGTGGGCCGGCGTACCCCGACGGGTGAGAGGTCCATCCCGGCCATCGCGTTGAGCAGGCTCGACTTGCCGCTGCCGGTGGCTCCGGCCAGCGCCACCACTGTGTGGTCGCGGGAGAGCGTCAGCCGGGTACCGGCGCGTTCGACCAGGGTGCGGGCCGGCACCAGCGGAGTGTCCGGCAGGTGGCCGTCGACGATGCCGAGGAACCGCCGCACCGCCTCCAGCCGGGCGACCAGTTGGTCGGCGTCCACCCGCCCGTCGGCGATTCGCAACGCCTCGCGGAGGCGTCCGCCCATGCCGGTCACGGCCGCTCCCCGTCCATCACCGGGGCGTCGACGCCCGTCGTCTGGGCGCTGGGCACGGGTGCGGCGTCGGCGAAGCCGCTGCGTACCCGGGCCGCCTCCACCCGCTCGGCCGCCTGACGCAGATCCGTCGCGGTCCGGGCCGCCGGTCGGGCCTGCCGGGTCCGCGCGAGATATCGGGTGGCCTCGTCGTCCAGCAGCACCGTCACCCGCTCCAGCAGATCCTCCCGGGCCTTTCTGGCCAGCGTACGCACGGCCTGATCGCCGAAGATCGCCTGGAGCACCGCCTGACCGGCGAGGGTGGTCCCGGCGCCGGTGGCGACCTCCAGCCCGGTCGGGATGAAGGCGGTGGAGGCGAAGACAGCGATCATCACGGCCAGCCCGGTGGCGTTGACCGCGTACGCCGCTGTCCGTGCCACGAAGCGCCGGTCGCCGCCTTCGGCCCGAACCAGTTCCAGCACGCCGCGTTGCCAGTCGCGGACCAGGCGCTCGGCGCGTTGCGGCAGGTCGGCGGCATGGTGGGCGAGGTTAGGTTCGAGCAGGGCCGCGCCGGCCGGGTGTGCCTTCCATCCGGTGTACGCGTGCTCGGCCGCCTCGGCGGCCACCCCCCGCAGCAGGGTGACAAGTTGCGACTCGATCGCGTCCCGCAGCTCGACGGCGGGGGCCGGGCGTCCGGAGAAGGCGGCCATGACGCGGTCCCGCAGCCGGCCGATCCGCGCCTCAAGGTTGCGGAAGATGTCGCTGGTGCCGATGAACTCCTGCCAACGGGCGAGTACCTCGCCACGGAGCAGCCGCCCGTCCCGCAGCCCCTGGTCGACGGTCCGGTTCGCGGCCCGGTACGCCGCACGTACCCGGTCGTCCAGCGCGTCGGCGGCGGCTACCTGCTCGTCGACGGCGAGCGCGAGGCTCTCGACTGTGGGGTGCAGCAGGGCAAGCGCGCCGCCCAGTGTCTGTCGGACCACCGCCGAACGGGCCTCCGCGTCGGCGGCGAGCCGGGCGAACCAGTCCGCCAGCGGTGCGGTGCTGCGGCCCGGTAGCAGCCCCTGCCCGTCGACCCAGGTCTCCGGAAGCACGAACAGCGGCGCGGCGTCGAGACCCTGCTCGGCGAGCATCTCGGCGAGATGGGCCGCCACCTCGTCGGTAGCCTCCGCCGGTACCCGGTTGAGCGCCAGGGCGAGGACCGCACCCCTGGCCCGGGCGTTGTGCAGCAGCTCCCAGGGGACGGCGTCGGCGTACCGGGCGGCGGTGGTGACGAAGAGCCAGAGGTCGGCGGCGGCGAGCAGTTGGCTGGCCAGGGCCCGGTTGGCGTCGACCACCGAGTCGATGTCGGGGGCGTCCAGGAACGCGAGCCCCGGAGGGAGCGCCGGGGCGGTGACCAGATGCAGGGTGCGGGGATCGTCGCTGGGTTGGTTGGTGCGGGTGAGCCCCGGCAGCAGCTCTCCCCGGCGGAACCAGGCCGAGTCGGCCGGGTTGCAGACCAGCACCGGAGATCGGGTGGTCGGCCGCAGCACCCCGGCTGCGCTGACCCGGGCCTGCACCAAACTGTTGACCAGGGTCGACTTGCCGGCGCCGGTGGATCCGCCGACCACCACGAGCAGCGGTGCGTCGAGGCGGGTCAGGCGGGGCAGCAGGTAGTCGTCGAGCTGGTCGGCGAGGGCGGTGACGGTGCGCGCGGCCAGTTCGGCCGAGGGCAGGGCCAGCGGGAACCGGGTCGCCCCGATCGCGGCGCGCAGGCTGGTCAGGGCGTCTGGCAGGGTGTCGTCCCCGGTGGTCGCGGGCCGGTCCTTGCCGGCGCCGGAGGACCCGGTGCGGGCTGCGACGGCGGGCGCGCCGGACAGTGAGGCGGAATCGCCGTGCGTCGTCACCGCTAAAGCGTGCCCGACCGACACAAGTAAGACAACTGGTCGGTGAGACTGGTGGGTTGCGTCGATCCGACTCAACCTCGACTTGACGATTTCCGGGGGCGTGGCACTATTGAGTCAAGTTCACTCAACTTGAGGTGGGATCGCTGCGGACGGCATGCGCCGCGCAGCGGGACGGGAGGGCCCGTCACCTGCTCAACGTAACGAAGCGAGGAAGCGAAGATGGCACGTGCGGTCGGTATCGACCTCGGCACGACGAACTCCTGCGTCAGCGTTCTGGAGGGCGGTGAGCCCACCGTCATCGCCAACGCTGAGGGCTCGCGGACGACCCCGTCGATCGTCGCGTTCGCCCGTAACGGCGAGGTGCTCGTCGGTGAGGTCGCCAAGCGCCAGGCGGTGACGAACCCGGACCGGACGATCCGCTCGGTCAAGCGGGAGATCGGCACCAACTGGTCCGTCGACATCGACGGGAAGAAGTACACGCCGCAGGAGATCTCGGCCCGGACGCTGATGAAGCTCAAGCGGGACGCCGAGGCCTACCTGGGCGAGCAGATCACCGACGCGGTGATCACCGTCCCGGCCTACTTCAACGACGGTCAGCGTCAGGCCACCAAGGAGGCCGGCGAGATCGCCGGCTTCAACGTGCTGCGGATCGTGAACGAGCCGACCGCGGCCGCCCTGGCGTACGGGCTGGACAAGGGCTCCAAGGAGCAGACCGTCCTGGTCTTCGACCTCGGTGGCGGCACCTTCGACGTGTCGCTGCTGGAGTTGGCCGAGGGCGTCATCGAGGTCAAGTCGACGAGCGGTGACAACCTGCTCGGTGGCGACGACTGGGACCAGCGGATCATCGACCACCTGGTGAAGACCTTCCGGGGCGAGCACGGCATCGACCTGTCGCAGGACAAGATGGCGATGCAGCGGCTCAAGGAGGCCGCCGAGAAGGCCAAGATCGAGCTGTCCGCCGCCACCACCAGCAACATCAACCTGCCGTACATCACCGCTGGCGCGGCCGGTCCGCTGCACCTGGACGTGACCCTCAGCCGGGCCGAGTTCCAGCGGATGACGCAGGATCTGCTGGACCGCTGCAAGGGCCCGTTCGAGCAGGCCGTGAAGGACGCCGGGATCAAGGTCTCGGACGTCGAGCACGTGATTCTCGTCGGTGGCTCGACCCGGATGCCGGCCGTGACCGAGCTGGTCAAGCAGCTCACCGGCCGCGAGCCCAACAAGGGCGTCAACCCGGACGAGGTCGTCGCCGTGGGCGCCGCCCTTCAGGCGGGCGTGCTCAAGGGCGAGGTCAAGGACGTCCTGCTGCTCGACGTGACGCCGCTGAGCCTGGGCATCGAGACCAAGGGCGGCATCTTCACCAAGCTCATCGAGCGCAACACCACCATCCCGACCAAGCGCTCCGAGGTGTTCACCACCGCCGACGACAACCAGCCGTCGGTGCTGATCCAGGTCTTCCAGGGCGAGCGTGAGATCGCCGCGTACAACAAGAAGCTCGGCACCTTCGAGCTGACCGGCCTTCCGCCGGCCCCGCGCGGCGTGCCGCAGATCGAGGTCACCTTCGACATCGACGCCAACGGCATCGTCAACGTCCACGCCAAGGACCTGGGCACCGGCAAGGAACAGAAGATGACGATCACCGGCGGCTCCTCGCTGCCGAAGGACGACATCGAGCGGATGCGGCGGGACGCCGAGGAGCACGCGGAGGAGGACAAGCGCCGCCGCGAGGAGGCCGAGACCCGCAACGTGGCCGAGGCCCTGCAGTGGCAGACCGAGAAGTTCCTCGCCGAGAACGGTGACAAGCTCCCCGCCGAGAACCGCGAGAAGCTCAACGAGGCCCTCGGCGAGCTGCGCGGCGCTCTCGGTGGCAGCGACATCGAGAAGATCAAGTCGGCGCACGAGCGGCTCGCGCAGGTCTCCCAGGAGGCGGGCTCGCTGCTCTACGCCCAGCAGGCCGAGCAGGCCCAGGCGGGTGGCGAGGCCGGCGCCGGCCCGGCCGGTGACGCCGGCGCGGCCGGTGGCGCGCAGGCCGGTGGCGCACGGCCCGGTGCGGACGACGTGGTCGACGCGGAGATCGTGGACGAGGACAAGAAGTGACGGTCCTGGCCACCCGAGCGCACGGGCAGAGGGATGAGGTAGTCGTATGACGGAGAAGCCACGAGCCGCCGACCCGGGTGACACCGGGTCGGCGCCGGGTGGCTCGGCGTCCGAGCCGGCCACCGGCGACGCGCCGCGGGTCGTCATCCGCAACAACCGCAAGATCAGTCAGAACCGCGAACCCGACGGTACGGCGGCGGACGCCGGACCGGACGTGCCGGCGGAGGGCCTGGTCGAGGAGGCCGAGGTCGTGGTCGACTCGATCGAGGTCGAGGCGAGCGCGCTGAGCGACGCGTCCACCGAGGGTCCGCCGGTCGTGGACGCGCCGGCACAGCCGGTCGGGGAGCCGGCCGAGCCGACCGCCGGCGGGCTGGGTGCCGAGCTGGAGGCGCTCCGTGCCGAGCTGGACGAACGCACTCGCGACGTGCAGCGGGTGTCGGCCGAGTACGCCAACTACCGCAAGCGGGTCGAGCGCGACCGTGGCCTGGTGACCGAGCAGGCCACCGGGTCCGTGCTCGCCGCGCTGCTGCCGATCCTGGACGATCTCGACCGGGCCCGGGAGCACGGCGATCTGGTCGGCCCGATCGGTTCGGTGGCCGAGCAGCTCATCAGCGCGCTGGGCAAGTTCGGGCTGACCCCGTTCGGTGAGCAGGGTGATCCGTTCGACCCGACGCGGCACGAGGCGGTGGCCCACCAGACCTCGGCCGACGTCACCGAGCCGACCTGCGTGCAGGTGATGCGTCGGGGCTACCAGGTCGGTGAGCGACTGCTGCGGCCCGCAATGGTCGCGGTCGCCGACCCGGAATAGTGCGCGACGGTGACCCGGCCGCCCCGCCCGCGCAGACCTGGCGGGCGGGGCGGACCGGGCCCGGAGGTGGGGAGGAGGTGTACGGGTGAGTTCGAAGGACTGGATCGAGAAGGACTACTACGCGGTCCTGGGCGTGGCGAAAGCCGCACCGGCTGATGAGATCAAGAAGGCGTACCGCAAGCTGGCCCGCGAGTCGCACCCGGACCACAACCCCGGTGACGCCAAGGCCGAGGAACGCTTCAAGGCGGTGTCCGAGGCGTACGCGGTGCTCGGTGACGACGCGAAGCGCCGCGAGTACGACGAGATGCGCTCGCTGTTCGGCTCTGGCGCGTTCCGGCGCGGTGCCCGGCAGGGCGGCCAGCCGGGCGATGTGCCATTCGACGTCTCCGACCTGTTCGGCGGCGCGCAGTCAGGTGGCGGCCGGTTCGCCGGTGGCAACATCTCCGACCTGTTCAGCTCGATCTTCTCCGGCGGTGGCGGGGGTGCGGGTGCGCCAGGTCCGGCCCGGGGCCGGGACATCGAGACCGAGGTGGCGCTCGACTTCAACGACGCGGTACGCGGCGTGACCCTGCCGCTGACGCTGCGCGCACCGGGTGTCTGCGACACCTGCCACGGCAACGGCGCCAAGCCCGGCACCGTGCCGCGCACCTGCCCGGTCTGCCACGGTGCCGGGGTCACCAACCGGAACCAGGGTGCGTTCAGCTTCTCCGAGCCCTGCCGCAACTGCCAGGGCGTGGGCACGGTGGTGGACGAGAAGTGCCCCGAGTGTCAGGGCACCGGCGGGGTCACCAAGACCCGCACGCTCAACGTCCGCTTTCCCACCGGAGTGGCCGACGGCCAACGGATCCGGCTGGCCGGCCGAGGCGAGCCGGGTGAGCGCGGCGGTCCGGCGGGTGATCTGTTCGTGCACGTGAAGGTCCGCCCGGACGAGGTGTTCGGGCGTACCGGCGACGACCTCACCCTGACCGTGCCGATCACGTTCGCGGAGGCCGTCCTCGGCACCGACCTGCGGGTGCCGACGCTCGACGGCCCGGTGACCCTGCGGGTGCCGCCGGGCACGCCGAGCGGCCGGATCCTGCGGGCCCGGGGCAAGGGGGTCAGCCGCCGGGACGGACAGCAGGGCGATCTCCTGGTCACCCTGGACGTGGTGGTGCCGGCGCGGGTCTCGGACGAGGCACGGGCCGCGTTGGAGACGTTCGCCGAGCAGACCCCGCCGGCGGCCCGGGAACATCTCGACGCGCGGGTGCGTCGGTCCGGTTGATCGGTGAAGCGGTGCGGAGGTGAGCGGGATGGACGGGTTCGTCGGCTCGGATGACCCGGTATACGAGGCCAAGGTGCTGATGATCTCGGTAGCGGCGCGGATGGCGGGTATGCATCCGCAGACGCTGCGCCAGTACGACCGGCTCGGCCTGGTGCAGGCCGGTCGGGCGGCCGGTGGCGGGCGGCGGTACAGCGTCCGGGACGTGGTGCTGCTGCGCGAGGTGCAGCGGCTCAGCCAGGACGACGGCGTCAACCTCGCCGGGATCAAGCGGATCATCGGGCTGGAGCGACTGCTGGAGCAGGCACAGCAGCGGGTCGCCCAACTGGAGGCGGAGCTCGACGCCGCGTACCGCCGGATGGCCGAGCTGGAGTCGCTGGCCCGCTTCCCCGGTCGGGATCTCGTTCCCACCAACCAGACCTCGACCGCCCTGGTGGTCTGGCGTCCCCGACGCAGCCCCGGGCGCTGACGCCCCGCTCCGGCACCGGGGGTGTGGCTCCGACCTGCGGAGCCACACCCCCTTCGCATGTCCGCGGGCGGTGCGCCGGCTCGTGTTCTCGTAAACCCGAGCGTGAGACGGGTTGTCTCGACTAGTCTCCCAGAGATCAGGGTTAAACCATCTCAATCCGGACTCCGACCTGGCGGGGGGAGCCATGACGGAAGCGGCAAGGAAGGTGGCCGAGGAGACGGAGCAACGCCTCGACGACCTGGCTGAGAGCGTCCAGCACCGGTTCGACCGGATCACCAAGGGGCGGCTCTCGGACCAGATCCAGACCGGCAGGTTCAGCGGCCGAGGCGATCGGGGCGCCGCGGGCAGCGGCCAGGTCGGCCGTGGTGCCGGAGAGGTGCGCAGCGACCAGCACCGTCGTGAGCGGGGCGGGTCGCGCTGACGATCCGCCGACGTGCGGGCCGGGAGCCACGGGGGGTCCCGGCCCGTTCGGCACGTTCAGAGCCGGCGGTTCTCCCGCACCAGCCCGCCCTCGCACCACTCGCGGTACACGAAGAGCTCCGGCCGGGTCAGCAGCACCCGGCTGTTGTGTGCCCAGGTGCGCATCATCTCGTCGCCGTTGCGCTCGGCCTGGTCGACCAGCTTCCGGAAGCGACGCTTTGGGTGTGCCCGGAAGTTCGTCCGGATCCCGTCGGCGGCGTAGATGTAGAGACAGTGCAGTGCGAACCGGCGCGCCGGGCAGCGAGTGTCGATGGCGAGATCGAACAGCGTCATCACCAACCGGTCACCGGAGACCAGCAGGTCCCAGTCCGGCGGCATCGACGTCAATGGGACCGAATCGGGGTGGTAGGCCCACGCTCGCAACTCCGCCGGGGTTGGGTCGACGGGGTTGGCGAAGCCGTGGAACGCTGACTCCTGCACGCTCACCGGCCAACCTTCCGCTCCTCGCCCGCGGCGGCGTGTGCCCTCCGCGAACCCTGGCTGCTGGGGCGACACGGTAACGCGGTACCGATGAGTATTGGTAGCCCCTGCGGGAAGCAATTCGGCATCTCTTGGTCGACTCGGGCCCTCCGGACGGTGGAATCGGCTGGTCCGACGCTCGCGCTCAGTCGACCACCGGTGCCGGTCGCGTCCGTTGGGCCCGGGCGCGCGCCCGTAGCCACTGCTTGAACCAGACCAGATCCGGCAACCGGGCGAGCATCGGCCCGGTCACCACCGTGATCAGGACGTACGCCGTGGCGAGCGCCGCCAACTGCGGATCGACGCCGCCGGCGGCCACCGCCAGCCCGGCGATGACGATGGAGAACTCGCCCCGGGGTACGAGTGCCAGCCCGGCCCGCCAGCGCCCCGGCTCGGCGATTCCGGCCCGCCGGGCCGCCAGGTAGCCGGTCAACGTCTTCGTGCCCATCGTCACGAACGCGAGCAGCAGCGCCGGCAGCAGCACCGGCGGAATGCCCCGTGGGTCGGTGACCAGGCCGAAGAAGACGAAGAAGACGGCGGCGAACAGGTCCCGCAGCGGCGTCAGCATTTCCGTGGCGTGGTGGGCGACCGGGCCGGAGAGCGCGATACCGACCAGGAACGCGCCGACCGCCGCCGATACCTGAAGTTTCGCCGCTAGCCCGGCCACCAGCAGGGTCAGGCCGAGCACGCCGAGCAGCAGCGTCTCGGCGTCGTTTGCCGACATGAACCGGGAGATCTGCTTGCCGTACCGGACGGCGACCACAAGCACCGCGACGACGGTCACCACCGCGATGCCCAGACCGATGCCGCCCTTCGCCACGCCCACGCCGGCCAGCAGGGCGGTCACCAGGGGCAGGTAGAACGCCATCGCCAGATCCTCGATCACCAGGACCGAGAGGACCACCGGTGTCTCGCGGTTACCGAGCCGGCCCAGGTCGGCGAGGATCTTGGCGATCACCCCCGAGGACGAGATCCAGGTGATCCCGGCGAGCACCACCGCGGACACCCAGCCCCAGCCGAGCAGCAGCGCGAAGGCCGCCCCCGGCAGCGCGTTGAGCAGCGCGTCGATCAGCCCGGCGGGCGCGGCGGCCCGCAGGTTGCCGACGAGTTCGGTGGCCGAGTACTCCAAACCGAGCATCACCAGCAGCAGGATCACGCCGATTTCCGCACCGACGGCGAAGAATTCCTCGCTGGCGTTGAGTTCCACGATGCCGCCGTGGCCGAAGGCGAGTCCGGCGAGCAGGTACAGCGGGATCGGTGACAGGCCGATCCGGCGGCTGAGCCGCCCGAGCAGACCGAGCAGGAACAGCAGTGCGCCGACTTCGACAAGCAGGGTCGTGGTCTCGTGCATCCGCGCCTCAGCCGTCCGGATCGCCGTCGGCGAAGATGGCCGTCACGGCGTCGAGGCCGTGACGGGTCCCGACGACCACCACCACGTCGCCTGCGGCGAACCGGAACGACGGAGACGGCGAGACGTTCACCTCGCCGTCGCGCAGCACGGCCACGATCGAGGCGCCGGTGCGGGTCCGGGCCTTGGTGTCCCCCAACGGCCGGTTGACGTACGGCGAGGCCGCCGGAATCGCGACCTGTTCGGTGAGCAGCCCGGCGGCCTGCTCCCGCAGCCCGGAGAGCTGGCCGAGCATGAGCGACGCGCCCAGCATGTCGGCCAGTGCCTCGGCCTCGTCGTCGGTGAGTGGGATGTCCGCCGCGCTGGCGTCCGGGTCGTCCGGGTCGTACAGGACGAGGTCCCGGCGACCACTGCGATGGGAGACCACGCCCAGGCGACGGCCGGACTCCGTCACCAGTTCGTGGCGGACACCGATCCCCGGTAAGGCAGTCTGTTCGACACGTACTCGCACCCCGGCAACGCTACCGGCACGGCGTCCGGCCTACGAGGTCGGCGCAGCGGGTACGGCCTGCGTGTCAGCGGTCACGGACGGTTGCCGGGCGACTCATTCAAGCTGGGTGAGGCGGCAGGTCAGCGGGGGGCGGTCAACGTGATTCACGGTCACCGTGACCAGGCAACCCCGCTCGGGGTCGAGAGCGATCCGCAGCGCCCTCCGGTCGGGTAGGGAAAATCCGTTGTACGGCGACGGTTCGTTGCCCATCGGACTGGCCTCGAGGTGGATCAGGCCGCTGGCGTCCGGCCCGGTCACCGCCGACACGACCACCCGGGCGAGGAGGTCTACCGGGCGGAGCATCTCCACGAACCAGGCGTCCACTACCGCCGGCCACGAGTAGAAATACCGAGGGTCGTCGAGGGTGTCCTCGCCAGGCACCGGCGAGCTGAGCCGTTCACCGTCAACGCGCACCTGCACCAGGTTCTGGCCGTCACAGCACCACCGCATTTCGCCGTGGTCGTCCCTGGCGGTGTAGGACCAGCTCAGCATGCTGGTCGCACGCAGTCGGTGCTCGGACACCTGCTCGAAAGTGTCGTGCGGACCGGTCGTGCCGACGCTTGCGCTCGCCGAGGTGACCGCGTCGCGGGTCATCAGGGACAGCCACCTCGTCACGTTCATCCGCGTCGTCCTTCCATACGGTCGACCCTGACCACCCATGATGCCGAGACGATCGGCACGTCCTGGGTGGAACCGCGACCCACGAGCACGGGCCAAGCAGCGTGAACCACCCAGTACGTGCCCTCTTCGACATCGAGTGCCACACTCACTCGTGCCGGCCGGTCTCCGCCATCCGATCGCGAGCAGGCCGCCGCCGGAGCCGAGTAGCCGCAGATCGTCTCGGTGCCGGTGTCCTCGTCCGGTATGCCATCGGCTCCCGTTGCGGGATAGCGGTAGAGAACCACGCGGGACGGCAGCTGCGCTGTCCCGAACTCCATGTTCACCCGTCTGGTCGCCCTGGCAAGCCGGACCTCCGGCCAGTCGACGTGCCGTGGTGGACCGGTGACCGGCCCGCCACGAGCCGACCAGTCGACCATGATTCTCCGTAATGGCCGTCGTTCCTCCGCCGTGACGAGGCTCAGTGCCGGCGGCTTCAGCGGAGCGGTGAGGAGTGCATCGGACAGGTACGGCATATCGCCCTGGTGGGAGTTGCTTCCCGCTGCTGGGCCGGTCTGGTGGTGCTCCGGACGGCATCCGGTCGTGGCGAGCAGCATGACGGCGGCCGCCACCGCGCTGGCATACGCGATGACGGCCGTACGCCACCGATACTTACCGGGATGGGTGTCAGTTGTTGGAACCACACTGAATCTCGTCGTCGTTCTCTTCGTACGCCGCGGCACTGACCGGCTGTCCGTCGAGAATTCCGCTGCCGAATCCTTCGGTCCGCCAGCGGTGCCAGGAGCCGTAGTCGCAATCGACGTCCACGGTCACCCGAACCCGCCAGGCTGTTTTCGGGCCGTTCGTCTTGGTCCTCCTGTGCTCCCAGCCGTACCAGCGGGATCGGTAACTCTTGCCGGTGATCGTGTTGTTGACGATCGTGGTGCCCTGACAGAAGGACTCGACCCTGGTGTGGACCTGGTTGTCGGTGGTGTAGGACGCGTGTGGCAGGTCTACCCGCACTCCACAGTCACCGGCTGCGGCAAGAGCACGGAGTTGCTGCTGTTGATACGCGGCCTGGCCGCGCGTCGAAAGGGCGGTCGACTCGTCCTTGTCTGCAGCGTGCGCAGCGTTGGCAGTTCCGGCGACAGTTACCACCGCCATCGCGAAAACACTCGCGACTCGTGTCATCACGTGCATGTGCCCCGTCCTCTCAGGAGTGGTTGTGGTCTATTCCCAAGCTTCAACAAGCAGACCCTGCGTGAGAACCCCTCCGCTGGGTGACAAAGACACACTTGTGGTTTATCAGGTAACCCTCCGTCAACAGGTCTTGTCGGACCCTGGCTGCTGCGGTATTGCCGGCGGTTCAATCGATGGCTGGCCTCGGTTGACATCAATGGTCGGACAAGTTATTCGGCGACATTCGAACGTTGACTTGGTAACTCCGCGTAACCGTTTGATCTCCGCTGTCACGGTGGTGGAAATTTCCAGCACGTTGCGGGTCTGGTGGTCGCCTGATATGGAGATGGCGAAGGAGGGTGACGGAGATCACATCAGTGAGGTTGAGCGGAATAGACTCAACTCTGGTTCTGTCGGTACCAGTGGACACACCGATCCAGGGGAGCCCATGAACACCGAACGCCTCACCACCAAGAGCCGCGAGACCATCACCGGCGCCGTCGCCCTGGCGAACCAGCGCGGGCACGCCACCGTCGAACCGTGGCACCTGCTGTTGTCGTTGCTGGACACCGAGGGCTCGACCGCTGCCGGCCTGCTGCGCGCCGTCGGAGCCGACCCGGCCGAGCTGCGCCGCGCCACCCAGCGCTCCGTCGACGGGCTGCCCGCCGCACGCGGGTCCAGCATCGCCGAGCCGACCCTGGCCCGCGAGTTCGTCAACGCCATCGGTGCCGCCGAGCAGATCGCCCGCCCCCTGGGCGACGAGTACACCTCCACCGAGCACCTGCTCGCCGGGCTGGCCCGGGTCGGCGGGGCCGTGTCGGCCGCGCTCAAGGCCGCCGGTGTCACCGAGGAGAGCCTGGTCGCCGCCTTCCCGACGGTGCGTGGCGGCGACCGCCGGGTGACCACCGCCGACCCGGAGCAGACCTACCAGGCGCTCACCAAGTACGGCGTGGACCTGACCGCGAGCGCGCGGGACGGCAAGATCGACCCGGTGATCGGTCGGGATTCCGAGATCCGCCGGGTGATCCAGGTGCTGTCCCGGCGTACCAAGAACAACCCGGTCCTGATCGGCGAGCCCGGTGTCGGCAAGACCGCGATCGTCGAGGGGCTGGCCCAGCGGATCGTGGCCGGCGACGTACCGGAGTCCTTGCGCGACAAGAAGCTCGTCTCGCTCGACCTCGGCGCGATGGTGGCCGGCGCACAGTACCGGGGCCAGTTCGAGGAGCGGTTGAAATCCGTTCTGGAGGAGATCAAGAACTCCGACGGGCAGGTCATCACCTTCCTCGACGAGCTGCACACCGTCGTGGGCGCCGGCAAGGGCGAGGGCTCGATGGACGCCGGCAACATGCTCAAGCCGATGCTGGCCCGGGGCGAGCTGCGCATGGTCGGCGCGACCACGCTCGACGAGTACCGCGAGCACATCGAGAAGGACCCGGCCCTGGAGCGTCGCTTCCAGCCGGTGCTGGTCGGTGAGCCCACCGTGGAGGACACCATCGGCATCCTGCGCGGGCTCAAGGAGCGCTACGAGGTGCACCACGGCGTACGCATCACCGACGCCGCCCTGGTCGCCGCCGCCGCCCTCTCCGACCGCTACATCACCGACCGGTTCCTGCCGGACAAGGCGATCGACCTGGTCGACGAGTCCGCGTCCCGGCTCCGGATGGAGATCGACTCGCGGCCGGTCGAGGTGGACGAGATCGAGCGGGCGGTCCGCCGGCTGGAGATCGAGGAGATGGCGCTGGCGAAGGAGCCGGACGCCGCCTCCGCCGAGCGGTTGGAGCGGCTACGCAAGGAACTGGCCGACAAGCGCGAGCAGCTCACCGCCCTCTCCGAGCGCTGGCAACTGGAGAAGAGCCACATCACCAAGCTCTCCACCGCCAAGGAGGAGCTGGAGCGGCTCGGCGGCGAGGCCGAACGCGCCGAGCGCGACGGCGAGTTGGAACGCGCCGCCGAGCTGCGGTACGGCCGGATCCCCGCCCTCCAGGCCGAGCTGGCCACCGCCGAGGAGGAGCTGGCCCGGCTCCAGTCCGCCGGCGCGATGCTCAAGGAGGAGGTCGGCGCGGACGACATCGCCGCCGTGGTCGCCTCCTGGACCGGCATCCCCGCCGGCCGGCTGCTGGAGGGTGAGACCGCGAAGCTGCTGCGGATGGAGGAGTCGCTGCGCGGGCGGGTGGTCGGCCAGACCGAGGCGGTCGCCGCGGTCTCCGATGCCGTCCGCCGCGCGCGGGCCGGAGTCGCCGACCCGGACCGGCCGACCGGCAGCTTCCTCTTCCTCGGCCCGACCGGTGTCGGCAAGACCGAGTTGGCCAAGGCGCTCGCCGAGTTCCTCTTCGACGACGAGCGGGCGATGGTCCGCATCGACATGAGCGAGTACGGCGAGAAGCACTCGGTGGCCCGTCTGGTCGGCGCACCACCCGGCTACGTCGGGTACGAGGAAGGCGGCCAGCTCACCGAGGCGGTACGCCGCCGGCCGTACTCGGTGATCCTGCTGGACGAGGTGGAGAAGGCCCACCCGGACGTGTTCGACATCCTGCTCCAGGTGCTCGACGACGGCCGGCTCACCGACGGCCAGGGGCGTACGGTCGACTTCCGTAACGCCATCCTGATCCTCACCTCGAACCTGGGATCGGCGGTGATCAGCGATCTGACGCTGGCCGAGGAGCAGCGCCGCGAGGGCGTCCTGGCCACGGTCCGGTCGCACTTCAAGCCTGAGTTCCTCAACCGGCTCGACGACATCGTGGTCTTCGCCGCCCTCCACGGTGACGACCTGCGGGCCATCGTGGACATCCAACTGGCGCGGTTGGGTCGGCGTCTCGCGGACCGCCGGTTGGCGTTGGACGTCACCGAGGACGCGCGCGGGTGGCTCGCCGAGCACGGGTACGACCCGATCTACGGTGCCCGCCCGCTTCGCCGGCTGGTCCAGTCGGCGATCGGCGACCAACTCGCCAGGGCGCTGCTCGCCGGCGAGGTCCGCGACGGCGACACGGTGCGGGTCGACCTGCGGGAGAGCAAGGACGGTCTGTCGGTCACGTCGAGCTGAACCCCGCCGAGCCCGCCTCCGACGGGCGGAGGCGGGCTACCGGGGCGAGGATGGAGACATGTTCGGGATACGGCGCAAGAAGGAATCTGAGTTGGCGAGGGCCGTCGCGGAACTCGGCCACGCCAACACGTTGGCGTTCGGCGGGGTCGGGATCGCGGGCACGCTGCTGCCCGAGACCGAGGCGTACCAGCGCGTCGCGGCGGCCGCGACCGACCACCCGGAGGAGGTACGCGACCTGCTCGACCGGCTGCTCTCCGGCGGATCCGCCGCGGGGCGCGTGTACGCCGCCACCCTCCTGGAACGGCTCGACCCGGCGGCCGGGCGGGCGGCCTGGACGGCGCTGCGCGGTGAAGAGGCCGAACTGAACACCATGACCGGCTGCGTGATGGGCAGCACCACCGTCGGGAGGTACGCCGCCGAGCGACTCGACGAAGCATGATCCGTACGCCGGGACGAGTCCGCCCGAACGGCGCTGCCGAGGCTTGCGATCGGGCCGTACCGTCCGCGACATGACCGCGACCGCCGAAGCTCCGGCAGCCGTACCCCCACCCCGTCCGCCGCGTCCCGGCACCGTCACGGTGGCCTTCTGGCTGCAACTCGCCACCGTGGTTGTCCTGCTCGGCCTCGTCACGTCGCTGGTGTTGGCGGCGGTCGACTGGAACCATGCAGTCGACCAGGCGCTGCGGCAGGTGCCCGACGCCGACCCGGACGAGGTACGCGCGGAGCGCCTCGACAGCGTGATGATGGCGGCGGTGCTCGGTGTGCCGGCGCTGCTGCTGGCGCTCTGGCTGGGTTTGACCGCGCCCCGGGTACGCGCGGGCAGCAACACCGCCCGGGTCATGGTCTTCGTCGCCGGTGGCGTGCAACTGCTGCTCTGCGTCGCCCAGGGCTGTGCCGGCGCGTTCCTGATTCCGTTCGGTCTGGCGTTCGCGATGACCGAGGGGCCGTACGTCGATGAGTCGTACCCGGAGGACGTGCCGCCGCCGGACGACGAATTCTGGCAGGAGTCGGACTTCATCGAGGCGCTGTACGACCAGCCGAGTCCGCTCGACATGTTCTTCCCGCTGGTGGGCCTCGGGGTGCTGCTGGTCTTCCTGTTCACGGCGGCGGTGGTGCTGCTGCTGGCACTGCCGCCGGCCCACCGCTGGTTCGTGCCCCGCGCCGAACCGGCAACCGCCTGGCCACCCGGGCGCGACATCCCGAACGCCTACCTGGTCGGCCACACCGTGCCCATGGGCTATCCCGCGCCGCCCGGGGTTCCCGTGCCGCCGGGCTATCCACCGCAGCCCGGGTATCCGCCGGGCTATCCGCCACAGCCCGGGTATCCGCCGGGCTATCCACCACAGCCCGGGTATCCGGTGCCACCCGGGTATGAGGTGCCCGGTGCGGGGTATGCGGTGCCCGGATATCCCGGGTACGCCGTACCCGGTGCGGAGGGCGGCCCGGGTCCGCACCACGCGGCCTCGCCGACCGTCCCGGAGACACCTCCGGTGCCGGCCGCGCCACCCGCGTCGGACGGACCGACCTTCCCGGGCGGTGCCACCGCGTCCTCCGGCGATGGTGAGCAGGGGGATGCCGCCGCCTCCGGCGGAACGGATCCCGCCGACCGGTAGCCGGCTGGCGGGAGGCGGCGACTGCCCGGATCATGGTCGACGTCCCCGCCGAACTGTTTCGGGAGGTGACCGGATGGACGGGACGACGGCGTACCTGGCGGCCGGTTGCCTGCTGGTCGGGGTGGTCGTTGCTGGGCGGACGCTGCGCTGGTGGCGCGACCGGTCGGCAGCGGCACGTCGGCAGCAGGAGCGGTACGGCGGGAACCGACGTGACCCGAGGCGGATCGAGGTCGGGGACATCGTCGAGATCGGCGACGCCACCTATTCGGTGCGGGGCTCGATCCGCCTGGTGGAGGGCGAGTGGAGGTGGGCCGAGCACCTCCTCGACGACCGCGATGAGCAGGGTGGCCGGCGCCGGCTCTCGGTGGCGGAGAGTCCCGCCTTCGAACTTGTGCTGTGGGAGTCGGTGCCGCGCGATGCCGCAGTCACGCCGGGCGCGCCCGAGGTGGAGTCCGTCGGGCGGCGCTACAGCTGGCACGAGTCCGGCCAGGCCCGGTACACCGCCTCCGGGGCCACCGACCTGACGCCGAGCGGCACCATGCGATACCACGACTACCGTGCCCCGGGCGGAGCGCGGCTCACCTTCGAGGCGTACGGCGAGGCGGGCTGGGCAATGGCCCGTGGCGAACGGCTGGACGGCGACGGGGTGACCGTCCACCCGCAGAACGGTTCCTGAGCCGGGAAATCGGCCCGTCCAATCGATCCCGGTCCACCGGGTGGCCGGTCATGCGCCCACCGCTCGGCGTCGCATCGTGCCGGAATGGCCTGTTGCCGATACGGTGAAGCGCGTTCCAGGAAGGGAGAAAGATGGTCGATCCTCAGAACACGCCGGCCCGGTCGCGGCCGGGCGTGGTGACGATATCCACCTACCTGCTGTTGCTGTTCGCGATCTGTCAGCTGATCAGCGTGATCATCTCGCTGGCCACCATCGGCACCGTCCGCGAGGTGATGGAGGAGGCCTACCGCGACTCCACCGTCGAGGGGGCGGAGAACGTCGCCGACGTCACGGTCATGATCGGCGTCGGCACCGCCATCTTCCTGCTGGTGGCGGCGTTCGCGCTGTTCGGCCTGGGGTTGATGAACCTGCGTGGCAAGAACGGCTCCCGGATCGCCACCTGGATCGTTGGTGGCATCCTCTTCTGCTGCGCCGGCTTGTCTCTGCTCAGCGGTTTCGTCGGCAACTTCGGCGCGCCCGGCGATACCAGCGGCGACATGCCGAGCGGCGAGGAGATCCAACGTCGACTGGAAGAGGCGTTGCCGGGCTGGATCACGCCGGTCAGCATCCTGCTCGGCGTGATCAGCCTGACCTCGCTGCTGGCGGCGCTGATCCTGTTGGCGCTGCCCAAGGCCAACGAGTTCTTCCGTAAGCCGACCCAGCAGTGGGAGCCGCCGACCCCCGGCGGTGCCTACCCGAGCCAGCCCGGCTACCCGGCCACCGGCAGCCAGTCACCGGCCGGTGACCACGGTGGCCAGCCGGGCGGGCAGACCCCGCCGTCGGATGGCCCGGAGCAGCCCGGCACCCAGCCGCCCACTGATCGCCCCGGCTGACTTTCGTGAGTCGACGCGGGTATCCACGTCCCGGGTCGGCCGGTGCCTGAACCCGCTCGGCTCGCCCCAGGTCCTCGACAACACGTGTAACGCACGACCGCGACGGTCCCTCCGAGTAGGTTGCTTCCGAACGCCTACCGGAGGGACTCGTCGTGTCGTACCCCGCACAGGCACCGGCTCGCCGCCCCGCCACGGTCGTGCTGGCCGCGTCGACGCTGGTGGTGATGGCGCTCGGCGCGCTCGTGTACGCGGTGATCGGGCTCGCGTCGCTCGGCGGCACGGTGGACCGGTTCCGCGCGACGGCCGACGCCGACCCCGGTCAGGTCGACGCGGCGGTGGCGCTGGTGCGGGCCTCGGTCGCGGTGTCGGCGGTGCTGAGCATTCTCGCCGGTCTGCTTCTGGTTGGCTTGGCTCTGGGGCTGGCCGCCCGCCGCCCGGCGGCTCGGGTGGCGAGCTGGGTGGTCGCCGGGCTGGGTGTCTGCTGCGGATGTGGTGGGCTCGCCACCCTGATCGTGCAGCGCGCCGTGCCCCTGGATTTTGGTGACGACCGGGCGACCGCCGAGTTGCTCGCCGGGTTGCCGGATGCCTATCCGTCCTGGTGGATTCCGCTCACCGCCGCCCTTTCGATCGCTCAGGTGCTCGGTTACCTTGTGGTAGCCGTGCTGCTGGCAATGCCTGCGGTCAACGCCTGGTTCCGGCGTCGGCCGGCACCCCAACGACCGGTGTTTCCTGACCAGCCACCCATGCCACCGTTCGGGCGGGCACCGGCGGCGCCGCCGCATCAGCCTTACCCGCCGCCCGGGGCGCCGACGTCGCCCCCGAACCCGCCGAGGTGATGACGCCCGTGGTGCCCGACCGGACTGCCGAACGATGGGCGTTGATCACCGGGGCGACGGCGGGCATCGGGGCGGCGTTCGCCACCCGGCTCGCCTCCGACGGATGGCACCTGGTGCTGGTCGCCCGCGACACGACCCGGCTGACGGCCCAGGCCGCCGAGTTGACCGGTCGGCATGGCGTGGAGACCGAGACCCTCACCGCCGATCTGTCCACTGACGATGGTTGCGCCGCGGTCGAACGTCGGCTGGCTGACGGGCCGCCCGTCGAGCTTATGGTCAACAGCGCCGGCATCAGTCTGAACAAGCCCTTCCTCCGGTCGTCCGTTCAGGATGAGACCCGACTGCTGCGGCTGAACGTCCACGCGGTGCTTCGGCTGACCCTCGCCGCGCTGGCCACGATGACCGAGCGGCGCAGTGGCGCAGTGATTAATGTCTCTTCCGTGGCGGGTTTCGGCGCGGTGATGCCCGGATCCACCTACTCGGCCAGCAAGGCGTGGGTCACCAACTTCAGCGAGTCCGTCGGTAAGTCCGCCCGCCCCTTCGGCGTACGCGTGATGGCACTTTGCCCGGGTTACACCCGCACGGAGTTCCACCAGCGTGCCGGCATCGACATGTCGGAAACTCCCGGATGGATGTGGCTCGAAGCCACCGATGTGGTCGATGAAGCCCTGCGTGACCTGCATAAAGGCAGGTTGGTAAGCGTCCCGTCGTGGAAGTACAAGTTGGCCGTGGCGGGGCTGCGGCACGCCCCGCGCCGCCTGCTCGACGTGGTCTCCAGGGACTCCCGAGGGCGCATCGGCCGCGACCGCGGTTGACCGGCGGCCGAGCAGCCGACCGCCTGGCGGAGAGGAAGACTTGACTCGATCCGCCCGTAATGATCGACGTAGCGTAACCGGACATCGCCACTCATCTGTCCCCCGCCGGGTTGACCAGGGTGGCCCGAACACGCGGCACACAGACTTGCGCAGTACCCTCTATCGCCATGGGGGACCACGACGACCTGCGTAAATTCATCTCCGACCTGGCTGTGGTTCATGGCCGGGTGGTGCTTTCCTCAGGGCGGGAGGCCGACTGGTATGTGGACCTGCGTCGCGTCACGCTGCATTACCAGGCGGCACCGTTGGTGGGGCGGGTGATGCGGGAGCTGACCGCCGACTGGTCGTACGACGCGGTGGGCGGTCTGACCTTGGGGGCCGACCCGATCGCCTTCGCGATGCTGCACGCTGCCGGGCGTCCGTTGGACGCGTTCGTGGTCCGCAAGGCGGGCAAGGCGCACGGGCTGCAACGTCGGATCGAGGGGCCCGATGTGGCGGGTCGCCGGGTGCTGGCGGTGGAGGACACCTCCACAACCGGGGGAAGTGTGTTGACCGCTGTCGAAGCGCTTCGCGAGGCCGGGGCCGAGGTCGTGGGGGTGGCGGTTATCGTTGATCGTGGTGCCGGCGACGCGGTGCGAGCCGCCGGATTGCCCTATCGAGCGGCCTATACGTTGGCTGACCTCGGCCTTGTGGCGTAAAAGTCTGCCGTTTCGGATCTGCTGATATGCAGGCAGATCGATGCTGCTGGTGGAAGGATGGAATACGTGGGAACTGCGTTGGCCGAAATGACTATGCCTCAGATCTCGCCGCTTGCCGGCGAGCCGATCGAACGCGCCGACGCCGAGCGGCTGGCGGGGGTCCTCAAGGCCCTTGCCGACCCCGCTCGGTTGCGGCTGCTCAGCCTGATCCAGTCGGCATCCGAGGGAGAAGCGTGCGTGTGTGACCTCACCGCGCCGCTCGGCCTCTCCCAGCCGACGGTCAGCCATCACCTCCGAATCCTCACCGAGGCCGGCTTGCTGGAGCGGGAAAAGCGCGGTGTGTGGGCCTACTACCGGTTGGTCCCGACCGCGATCGCCACGATCGCCGACCTGCTGACCCCGCCGCGTAAGCGGGCCACCAAAAAGGCTCGCTGAACCGGAACCGGGTGGTGGGGGGGGGGGGGGGGGGGGGGGGCGGCGGGGGGGGGGGGGGGGGGGGGGGGGGGGGGGGGTTGGCCCGGGGGTTGCCGGGCGGG
>NZ_JBXUOW010000070.1:0-25167 GCF_057196645.1 Micromonospora sp. ATLC16 | reverse complement strand
AGGGGTATGGGCGGCATCCGCCCAAAACGAGCAAAAAGCGCGGGGCCGCGCGGGGCGGGGGGGGGGGGGGGCCCCCACGTCACGTTGCGACGGATCTCAGGAGCGGGTCTCCCCGCTGGTGATCTCCTCCCGCTCCGGGCGTGGCTCGACCGGCGGGTGCCCGGGCGAGACCGGAGCCTCGGCCGGCCGCTCGATCGGGTAGAAGAAACCGCGGATGGCCGGGCCGAGCGCACCGAGCCGGTTCATCTTCTTCGGTACCACCCAGCCGGCGTAGTCCAGCTCGCCGTGCCCGTTGCCCGCGCTGAGCGGCTGGTGCACCTCGACGAACCGGCCGTCCGGCAGCCGCCGGATGATGCCGGTCTCCACGCCGTGGGCGAGAACCTCCCGGTCGTGCTGCTGCAAGCCCAGACAGATCCGGTAGGCGACGTAGTACGCCAGCGGCGGCAGCAGCAGCAGACCGATCCGACCGGCCCAGGTCATCGCGTTCAGGCTGATGTGGAACTTGTCGGCGATGACGTCATTCGCGCCCGACAGGGTCAGGACCACGTAGAACGTGACGGCCATGGCGCCCAGGCCGGTGCGGAACGGGACGTCGCGGGGACGCTGGAGCAGGTTGTGTCTGCTGTAGTCCTTCAGGTGGCGGGCCTCCATGAAGGGATAGAGCACGGAGATCGTCACCAGGATGCCGGGTAGCACCACTACCGGCCAGAACAGCGGTGGGATCACGTAACCCTCGCCGATGGGAATGTGGATCTCCCAGTTCGGCATCAGGCGGGTCGAGCCGTCGAGGAACATGACGTACCAGTCGGGCTGGCTGGCGGCCGAGACCACCCACGCCTCGTACGGGCCGAACAGCCAGACCGGGTTGATCTGGAACAGACCGCCCATCAGCGCGATCACGCCGAAGACGATCATGAAGAAGCCGCCCTGCTTGATCGCGTAGCGGGGGAACATCCGCTCGCCGACCACGTTGTTGTTGGTCCGGCCGGGGCCGGGCCACTGGGTGTGCTTCAGCTTGAAGATCAGACCCAGGTGGGCGCTGATCAACGCAACGAGCAGGCCCGGGATCAGCAGGACGTGGGCGATGAAGAACCGGCTGATGATGACCGTGCCGGGGAACTCACCGCCGAAGATCGACGACGTCACCCAGGAGCCGATCACCGGGATGGACAGCATGATCGCCGAGGCGATCCGCAGGCCGGTGCCGGACAGGCCGTCGTCCGGCAGCGAGTAACCGGTGAAGCCGGCCAGGAAGCCGACCCAGAACAGCAGCGAGCCGATGATCCAGGTCGTCTCCCGCGGCTTGCGGAACGCGCCGGTGAAGAAGATCCGCATCATGTGCACCACGATCGCGGCCATGAACAGCAGCGCCGCCCAGTGGTGCATCTGACGCACGACCAGGCCGCCACGGACGTCGAAGGAGATGTCCAGCGTCGAGGCGTACGCGGCCGACATCGGCGTGCCCCGCAGCGGGGCGTAGCTGCCGTTGTAGATGACCTCGGTCATCGCCGGTTCGAAGAAGAAGGTCAGGAAGACACCGGTCAGCAGCAGGACGATGAACGAGAAGAGCGCGATCTCGCCGAGCAGGAAGGACCAGTGGTCCGGAAAGACCTTGTTGAGCAGTCGACGCAGCGGAGTCGCCACATGGAAGCGGTCGTCAACCGCTCGGGCGGTGTTGCCCGGCACTGCTGCCACTTCAAACGTTCGCCGCTTCACGGCCGCTCCCAGAAATCGGGCCCGATGGGTTCAGTGTAGTCGGACCTAGCCACGAAGTAACCTTCGGCGTCCACCTCGATCGGCAACTGCGGCAGCCGCCGACTGGCCGGACCGAAGACGGGCTTGGCGTTGTCGGTGATCAGGAACTGCGACTGGTGACACGGGCATAGCAGCCGGTTTGTCTGCTGTTCGTACAGGCTCGCCGGGCAGCCGGCGTGCGTGCAGATCTTCGAGTACGCGGCGTAGTTGCCCCACATGTAACCGCCGTGGCCCTCGCGCTCGTTGTTGCGGCGCGACGCCTCGGCGTCGTCCTCGCGCAGGTGGATCAGCAGGGTGGGCGAGTCCGCGTACCGGTTGCTGACCCCGTGCTCCACGCCCGGGAAGACGGTGATCTGACCACCGGCGCTGATGTCGGCCGGTCGGATGGGCCGGCCGTCCTCGCGGATCAGCCGGATCTTTTGACCGTCCCGGGGGGTGAACCCGGTGGTCATCATCTGGTTGTCCTTGTGCGGATTCGAGATCAGCCCGCCGACCAGGGGCGCCACGGCGACGGCACCGACCGGCAGCAGACCGGCCAGCAGCGACACGCCGAGCAGCGGCCGACGCTTCACCCCCAACTCGTCGGCCATGTACGCCATGGTCTCCCCGGTGATCCGCTGGTCCTCGGCGGGCACCGGCCCCTCGTGCCGGTCCTGGATCGACACCTCCTTGGGCAGCAGCTTCTTGCCCCAGGTGAGGATGCCGAAGCCGATGCCGAGCAGGGCTACGCCGAGAGTCGCCCCGAGCAGCGGGGTGTAGAGCTTGTCGCCGCCGCGACCCGGCTCGTACTCCCAGGGCCACCAGATGTAGATGGCCAGGAAGGCGGTCGCCGCCAACCCGGTGAGCAGGAAGAAGCCCGCCACCGTGCGGACCAGCCGCCGTTCGGCCTTGGTACCCGGGGCCACCTGCGGCTCGTAGTGGACGATCTCGATGTCGTCCCGCCGAGCGCCCTCCCGGACGACGTCGAACCGGCTGAGCCGGGGGTCGTTCACGTCGAGCGGCTCCCCGCCCGGCAGGGACTGCTGCCCGGTCTGGCTGCTCATGGTTCCCCCGCTCACGACTTGCCCGCGATCCACAGGCTGGTGAAGACCAGCGCGACGATACCGACGAAGAAGATCGCCACTCCCTCGGTGGAGGGTCCGTACCGGCCCAGGTTGAACAAGCCGCCCGGGTCTCCGTCGTCCTTCAGCGTCTGCTGGATGTAGGCGATGATGTCCGCCTTCTGCTCCGGCGTGATCTGGCTGTCGCCGAAGACCGGCATGTTCTGCGGGCCGCTGAGCATTGCCGCGTAGATCTGCCGGTCGGTGGCCGGCCGCAGGCTCGGCGCGTACTTGCCCGAGGAGAGGGCGCCGCCGCCGGCACTGAACGCGTGACACTGCGAGCAATTGATCCGGTACAGCTCGCCGCCGATCGCGACGTTGCCGTCGGCGTGCAGGTTGTCACCGGCCGGCACGACCGGGCCACCGCCGAGTTCCTGGATGTACGCCGCGAGCTGGTCGATCTCGTCGCGGGTGAACACCGCGGGCTTGCGCGCCGCCTGGGCCTCCTGCCGGGCCATCGGCATCCGACCGGTGCCCACCTGGAACTCCACGGAGGCGGCGCCGACGCCGATGAGGCTCGGCCCGCGGTCCTCGACCCCCTGCGCGTTGCGACCGTGACAGGTCACACAACTCACGTCGAACAGCGCCTTGCCGTCGGCGGCGGCGGTGCTCAGCGGCGGATTCTCCTGGGCGGCGGCGCCGGGGGCGAGGACGGTGTAGGCGCCGCCGGCCAGCATCAGCGCGGCGACCAGCCGGACCGCAGCACCCAGCCGGCGACGGCCCCTGCTGGGCGCCCCGGGCCGCCCGCGCAGCCGCGCGAACAGACCGCGTCGGCGGTCGTTGTCAGAAGTCATGACCTGTGTCCTTAACCGGTTGGACCTTGTGTTGCGGGGGGTGAAGCAGCGGCAAGGCGACTGGCGCGCCAAGATCACTGAAGCCAGTAGATCATGGCGTAGAGCGCGATCCACACGACGTCGACGAAGTGCCAGTAGTACGACACCACGATCGCGGAGGTGGCCTGGGCCGGGGTGAACCGGCCCATGGTGGTACGGATCATGAAGATCACGAAGGCGATCAGACCCCCGGTGACGTGCAGGCCGTGGAAGCCGGTGGTCAGGTAGAACATCGACCCGAAGCCGTCGCTGTTGATCTTGATGCCGTGGTGCACCAGCTCACGGTACTCGTTGAGCTGGCCGAGCACGAAGATCAGACCCATCACGAAGGTGATCGTGAACCAGCGCCGCAGCGCGTGGACGTCACCCTTCTCGGCTGCGAACACGCCGAGCTGACAGGTCACCGAGGACAACACCAGGATCACCGTGAAGGTGGTCGCGTACGGGATGTTGAGGACCTCGGTGTGCTCTGCCCACTGCTCCGGTGCCGCCGCGCGGATGGAGAAGTACATCGCGAACAGCGCCGCGAAGAACATGAGTTCACTGGAGAGCCAGACGATCGTCCCGACGCTGACCATGTTGGGCCGCGTCAGGGAGTGGATCCGGCTCTTGTCAATGGCTGGGGCCGCAGTCACGCAGTCATTATTGCCGCTCACCACGGCCGGCGATCAGCGGGGGGTGAAATCCGGGCCAGCCTGGCCCGATCGGTACCGTCCGGTTCGCCTGAACTAGGCTGATTGGTGTGCTGCACGTCGATCCGATCCCCGCCGCCGCTCCGACCGCGCCGCTGCTCACCGCGGCCACGACCGACTCGGCCACGACCGGGATGACGACGGGCGTCGGGGCAATGGCGGCCGAGGCGACGCCGCCGCCGTTCTCCATCACCGCCGTGTTCACCGAGACCCGGCTGGACAGCTGGCTCGCCGTCGGCCTGGTCCTCGCCGCCGGGCTCTACCTCTACGGGGTGTACCGGTTGCGGCTGCGCGGCGACCGCTGGCCGGTCGCCCGGACCATCTTCTTCCTCGGCCCCGGCCTCGGCGGCATCGCCTCGGTGACGGTCACCGGGCTGGAGACGTACGACACCACGCTGCTGTCGGTGCACATGGTGCAACACATGGTGCTGTCCATGGTCGCGCCGATCTTCCTGGCCCTGGGCGCGCCGGTGACCCTGGCCCTGCGTATCCTGCCGACCGGCCCGCGCAAGCGGCTGCTCTCGGTGGTGCACAGCCGGATCGCCCGGATCTACACCTTCCCGCTGGTGGCGTTCGCCATCTTCGTGGTGAACCCGTTCGCGCTCTACTTCACCGACCTGTACCGCTACACGCTCGAACACGCCTGGGCGCACGAGCTGGTGCACGCGCACTTCATCATGACCGGCTGCGTCTTCTTCTGGCCGCTGCTCGGCCTGGACCCGCTGCCGGGGCGCTGGCCGTACCCCGGGCGGGCGTTGCTGATGCTGTTGTCGGTGCCGTTTCACACCGTGCTCGGGTTGACGATCATGCAGAGCACCGCCCTCTTCGGTGGCGACTGGTACCCCTCGCTCGGGCTGACCTGGGCCGACCCCCGGGAGGACCAGGTGCTCGCCGGCGGCATCCTGTGGGCCGGCGGCGAGTTTGTCAGCGTGACGATGCTCGCAGTCCTGGTGGCGCAGTGGATGCGCCAGGCCGAGCGGGAGGCCCGCCGGATCGACCGTGAACTGGACCGCCAGGAGGCCCGCCGACGGGCGGCGGAATCCACCGCCTGAGGTCAGCCCGGCGCACGGCCGGGGCGGCGTGTCACGCGCACCACACCGGCCGGTACGATCAGCGACGCAGCTACGAAGTGGGAGCCGTCGGAAGCCATGAGCGAGCACAGCGAGCGGGTCACGCTCGGCGCGATGGCGCCACAGGACGGCACGAAGCGAAGCGGAGTGTCGGCATGAGTGACCGTCTGTGCACCGTCCTGCTCTACAGCGACGACCCGCAGGTACGGGACCGGATGCGGCTCGCCCTCGGCACCCGCCCCGCGGCCGACCTGCGAGTCGAGTTCGTCGACGCGTCCACCTACGCCGAGTGCATCCGACTGGTCGACGACTACGAGATCGACCTGATGCTGCTCGACGGTGAGGCCACCCCCGGCGGCGGCATCGGCATCGCCCGGCAGATCAAGGACGACCGGGACGACGCCCCACCGACCTGTGTGGTGATCGCCCGCGCCGCCGACCGCTGGCTGGCCTCCTTCGCCGAGGTCGACGCCACCCTGGTGCACCCGCTCGACCCGGTCACCACCGCCGCCACGGTGACCGAGCTGCTGCGCGCGGGCGCAGCAGCCTGACGTCCCACTCCGGCACCGCCACGGCGCCGGGCGAGCCGGCGCCGGTCCCGTCCCACCCGTAACCGTCTGCTCGGGAGGCCCACCATGGGCGATCGGACCTGGCCGCACCTGCTCACCGCGCTGCTGCGTGGCGAGGAACTGTCCGCCGCCGACACCGCGTGGGCGATGGGCGAGATCATGTCTGGGTCGGCCGGTCCGGCCCAGATCGCCGGCTTCGCCGTCGCGCTGCGGGCCAAGGGGGAGACCCCGGCCGAGGTGACCGGGCTGGTCGAGGCGATGCTGAGCCGGGCCGTCCCGGTCGAGCTGCCCGAGGAGGTACGCGCCGAGGCGCTCGACGTGGTCGGCACCGGTGGCGACCTCGCCCACACGGTGAACATCTCCACGATGACGGCGCTGGTCGTGGCCGGGGCCGGCGTACGCGTGGTCAAGCACGGCAACCGCGCCGCCTCGTCCTCCTGCGGTACCGCCGACCTGCTGGAGTTCCTCGGCATTCCACTGGATCTCGGGCCCGATCAGGTGGCCCGCTGTGTCGCCGAGGCCGGGATCGGCTTCTGCTTCGCCGCCCGGTTCCACCCCGGCATGCGCCACGCCGGTCCGGTCCGCCGGGAGCTGGGGGTGCCGACCGCGTTCAACTTCCTCGGCCCGCTGACCAATCCGGGCCGTCCCCGCTCGGGCGCCGTCGGCTGCTTCGACGCCACGATGGCGCCGGTGATGGCGGCCGTCTTCGCGGCCCGGGGCGACTCGGTGCTGGTGATGCGCGGCGAGGACGGGCTGGACGAGTTCACCACCGCCGCCGCGACCCGGTTCTGGATCGCCCAGAACGGGGCCGTCAGGGAGACCGTGGTGGACGCGGTCGACCTCGGCGTACCCCGGGCCACCATCGCCGACCTGCGCGGCGGTGACGCGGCCCACAACGCCGACGTGGCCCGGCGTCTGCTCGCCGGCGAGCCGGGGCCGGTACGCGACGCCGTCCTGGTCAACGCGGCGGCGGCCCTGGCCACTCAGGGGCCCCTGAACGGCGACCTGACCGACGCGCTCCGCGCCGGCCTGGGCCGCGCCGCCGAGTCGATCGACTCCGGCGCGGCCGCCCGCACCCTGGACCGCTGGATCGAGGTCGCCCGCACCGCCTGATCCCGCCCGATGCTCGGCGCGGGCATGTCGGAGGGCCGTGGGAAACTACAACCGAGTAGTTCCGGCGATGCCCAGCGACCGGCCGCCGAGCGGGAGGAGAGGTCCGTGACGGAGCGCGAGCTGCACTGCGACACCTGCGGCAGCATTCAGCCGTTCGAGGTGCCGCCCTGCGTCGACGGCCACGGTGCCGACTGCCCCGAGCAGGCCTGCACCGGCTGCGGGGCGGCGATCATCACGGTCGTCCTCGACCCGCCGCGCCGGTCCACCCGTCGCCGCGCGGCGGTCCGACACCGCGCCGCCTGAACCGGCCCACCCACTCGACACCGACGACGAAAGCGAGGGCCCTCCCCGGTGGGGCGGGCCCTCGCACGTTCCGAGGCTCAGTGCTCGGCGGTGCGCCGAGTGCCGCTGTAGTACTCGAACAGCAGGCCGCAGGCGGCCAGGATCACGGCCACCGCACCGAGGCCGAGCAGCCAGAACTGCCAGAACACCAGGCCGAGGCCGGTGATAGCGGCGGCCAGGGCCAGCCCGAACGGCCAGTAGCTGCCCGGACTGAAGAAGCCGACCTCGCCCGCGCCGTCGGCGATCTCGGCGTCCGGCCGATCCTCCGGGCGCAGGTCGATGCGGCGGGAGACGAACCAGAAGAAGCCGCCGCACATCGCGCAGAGCAGGAACGACAGCAGTAGGGCCACGGTGCCGATCCACTCGACCCGACCGTCCGAGTCGGCCCACGTCCAGCCGCCGTACAGGAAGGTCGCGAACAGCAGGAACCCGCCGATGGTCAGGAAGATACGCCACTCGGTCTTCATGCCGGTTGCCTCAGCTTCCCGTGCCGGCCGGAGCGGTGTCCGGGTTGAAGTTGCTCTCGGTCCGCCGCGTCTCGAACGGCTTCGTGGTGGTCGCGTACGGCTCCTCACCGATCGACGTCAACGCTTCCTGGGTCGAGGCGCCACCCTGCTTGGCGGCGAGGAAGCGGTCGAAGTTCTCCGGCGAGACGACCCGCAGCTCGAAGTTCATGAAGGCGTGGTAGCTGCCGCACAGCTCGGCGCAGCGGCCCACGTAGGCACCTTCGGTCTCCAGCGAGGAGACCTCGAAGACGTTACGGATGCTGCCGGGCATGACGTCCCGCTTGAACAGCATCTCCGGGACCCAGAACGAGTGGATGACGTCGCGGCTGGTCTCCTCGAACCGGATGGACCGGTCGGTCGGCAGCACCAGGATCGGGATGACCTCGCTGGTGCCGAGCACCGACGCGGTGGTCTCGGCGTCGACGCCCTGGCCGTCGCGATAGTTGAACTGCCAGTTCCACTTGAAGGCCACGACCTCGACGGTGACGTCGGGGTTGTTGGTGGTCTTCACCACGTCGGTCTGCACCACCGCGGTGTAGTAGAAGAGCACGGAGACGATAAGCACCGGCGCGATGGTGTAGAGGAACTCCATCGGCAGGTTGTAGCGGGTCTGCACCGGCAGCTCGTTGCCGCGCTTGCGGTAGCGCACCACGCACCAGAAGATCAGGCCCCAGACGAAGACGCCGACCGCGAGCGCCGCGACGCACGAGGCGATCCACAGGTCGTACATCCGCCGGGACTCGGGAGTGATGCCGCCCTGCGGCCACCCGAACCCCCCGAACGCCGCACCGACGTCACAGCCCGTGAGCAGGACCAGCAGCGCCGCCCCACTGAATCCGAGCCCGGCGAGACGCCCGGCACGACGTCCCCGCCGCCCACCGGCTCGCGGGGATGCGCTGCGCCGCACGGCCGTCGGCCGTACCTCCGAACTCCTTGCGACCACCTGGTCCTGCCTCCCTAGCGCGCCGCGGTGTCCTCATTTCGGCCGGCTCCGCCGAGCGGAGCCGCCGCACCGGCGGCAAAGGCGTCACCGACGGTCGCAGATTACTCGACCATGACGGGCTGGACCCGGTTGGGGTCGTTGTCCGCACCTGACGGGGGAATTCTGTGCCGACCGAGGCGATAGCGTGGGTAGACGTGACTTCCTCCCCCGTCTACCTGGACGCGGCCACTGCCGCGCCGCTCCATCCGGTTGCCCGGCAGGCGCTGCTGGCCGCGCTCGACGACGGTTGGGCCGACCCCGACCGGCTCTACTCGCCGGCACGGCGCGCCCGCCGGTTGCTCGACGCCGCCCGCGAGGCCACGGCAGAGACCCTCGGTGTACGCCCCGACGAGCTGTCCTTCACCGCCAGCGGCACCACCGCCGCGCACACCGCAGTGCTCGGTGGGCTGCGTGGACGCCGACGGGCCGGCCGGGTCCTGGTGCACTCGGCGATCGAACACTCGGCCGTGCTGTACGCCGCCGAGCAGCACGTCGCCGGCGGTGGCACTGCCGTCGAGGTGCCGGTCGACCGCCTCGGCCGGCTGGACCTGGACGCCTGGTCGGCGGCGGTCACCGGGGCCCGGGTGGCGTCGGCCGCGCTGATCGCGGCCAGTCACGAGGTGGGCACCGTCCAGCCGGTCGAGGCCGCCGCGGCGGCCTGCGCCCGGGTCGGCGTGCCGCTCTACGTCGACGCCGCGCAGTTGGTGGGCCGGGTACCGGTGCCGCCTGGCTGGTCGGTGTTGACCGCGAGTGCCCGCAAATGGGGTGGCCCGCCCGGCGTCGGACTGCTCGTGGTCCGTAAGGGCACCCGCTGGGAGTCACCCTGGCCGGCCGACGAGCGTGAGTCGGGGCGTACGCCCGGCACGTTGAACCTGCCGGCGGTGGTGGCGGCGGCGGCGAGCCTGCGCGCTGCGGCGGCCGACGCGACGGCCCAGGCGGCGCGGCTGTCCACGCTGGTGGACCGGATCCGGGCCCGGGTCGCGGCCGAGGTGCCGGACGTGGAGGTGGTCGGCGATCCGGAGCGCCGACTACCGCATCTGGTCACCTTCTCCTGCCTGTACGTCGACGGGGAGGCGCTGCTGCACGCGCTGGACCGACGGGGCTTTGCCGTCTCGTCGGGCTCGTCCTGCACCTCGTCCACCCTGCGCCCGTCGCACGTGTTGGAGGCGATGGGGGTGCTCTCGCACGGCAACGTCCGGGTCTCGCTGCACGCCGGCAGCACCGAGGCCGAGGTGGAACGTTTCCTCGCCGAACTGCCCGGCATCGTCGCCGACCTGCGGGAGCAGGCGGGAGTGACAGGGCTGTGAGCGCCACCGACGCCACCGGTGACACACCGGACAGCCCCGCCGCGAACGCGTCCAGCGACCTGCCCGACGAGCTGCTCGACTGCCTCGGTCAGCGCTGCCCGCTGCCGGTGATCGCCCTGGCCCGTCGACTGCCGGAGTTGCCGGTGGGCACGGTGATCCGGGTACTCGCCGACGACCCGGCGGCCGCGGTCGACATCCCGGCCTGGTGCCGGATGCGTCAGCAGGAGTTCCTGGGCAACGCACCCGGCCCTGGCTACGACGTGCGCCGAGCCCACTAGCACCCGCCAACCCACCCACGTTGATCATGAGGTTGGCGGCACCGTGGAGATCGAACACTGCCGCCAACCTCATGATCAACACCGATCCCCGACGCCGGGATGCTGGTGCACGTCAGGTTTCGAGTCAGGAGAGCAGGTGGGGGCGGAGTTCGTCGGCGCTGTGGTCGCCGTAGGACTCCGCGAGACGCTTGACGAACACGTCGCGGCGCACCTGGTACTCCTGGGTGCCGACGGTCTCCAGCACCAGCGTGGCGAGCAGGGAGCCGACCTGGGCGGCCCGCTCCAGCCCGGCCCCCCAGGACAGCGCGGTGAAGAAGCCGGCGCGGAAGCCGTCGCCGACGCCGGTGGGGTCGACCGCCTGGGTCTCCCGGGCGATCGGCACGTGGATCGTCTCGATCTCGCGCCCGGCGATCTCCACCCCGTGCTTACCCAGCGTGGTGACCCGGATCTTCACCCGGTCCAGCAGTTGTGCGTCGGAGAGGCCGGCCTTGCTCTGCAGCAGCGACTTCTCGTAGTCGTTGGTCATCAGGTAGTCGGCCCCGTCGATCAGCGCGATCACGTCCTCGCCGGGCATCCGGGCGAGCTGCTGGGACGGGTCGGCGACGAACGGGTAGCCACGCTCGCGGCACTCGGCGGAGTGCCGCAGCATCGCCTCCGGGTCGTTGGCGCTGACCAGCACCAGGTCCAGCCCACCGAGACGCTGGGCGACCGGGTGCAGCTCGATGTTGCGGGCCTCGCTCATCGCGCCCGCGTAGAACGAGGCGATCTGACACATGTCGGTGTCGGTGGTGCAGACGAAGCGGGCGGTGTGGGCGATCTCGCTGACGTGCACCGAGTCGCAGTCCACCCCGTGCCGCTCCAGCCAGGAGCGATAGTCGGCGAAGTCGGGGCCGACCGCGCCGAGCAGCACCGGCTGGAGACCGAGCTGCCCCATGCCGAACGCGATGTTGGCCGCAATTCCGCCCCGGCGCAGCACCAGGTCGTCCACCAGGAAGGAGAGCGAGACCTTGTGCAGCTGATCGGCGATGAGTTGGTCGGCGAACCGCCCAGGGAAGCTCATCAGGTGGTCGGTGGCGATCGAGCCGGTCACGGCGATCTTCATGGCAACCCTCGGGATCGGCAGCAGAGCCCGATCAGCCTACCGGCACCGCGATCCCCGAGCGACCACCCGAGCGACCCCCGGCTCCACCCCACCCCATCCTTCACGGATGATCAGAAAGTTTTGGCCGCGCCGCTGGGCGATCGCGACCAGAACTTCTTGGTCAACTGATTGGGCGCGGCGGCCGGGGTGCAGAGACGCGGACGGCGGGAGGGCCGTTGGGCCGTCCCGCCGTCCGCGTGGTGAACCGGACTCAGTTAAAGGAGTCTCCGCAGGAGCAGGAGTTACCCGCGTTGGGGTTCTCGATCGTGAAGCCCTGGGCGTCGATCCGGTCGGCGAAGTCGATGGTGGCACCGGTCAGGTAGGGGCCGCTCATCCGGTCGACGACGACCTCGACACCGTCGTAGTCGGTGACGATGTCACCGTCGAGCGAACGCTCGTCGAAGAAGAGCTGGTACCGCAGGCCGGAGCAGCCACCCGGCTGCACGGCGACCCGGAGCCGCAGGTCGTCGCGGCCCTCCTGCTCGATCAGAGCCTTGACCTTCTGCGCCGCGACGTCGGTGAGGACGACGGACGTGGGGGCCTTGGCCTCGGTCGACTCGGTCTGCGCTGGCGTGGTCACGTGGAATTCTCCCTGCGGCGCGTCGGTGTGGTCCTCCCCTGGCCAACATCAGCCGTCGGTCAGCGATTCCCACAGTGGTCCAGTTCTTGATTGTAGGCCGTCGCCGGCCGCCTGACCCGGCGGCGTGACCAGGCACTCGGTGCAGACCCGGATCAGCGGCTCCACTGCCGGGCCAGCCGGGCGCCGAGTGCCCGCAGCCCCTCCGCCGGGCGCTCCAGCGCGGCGGCCAGCCCGCCGCGCTCTTCCCCGCCGAAGTGTTCCACCAGGCTGTACGTGTCGGTCACCCCGACCGACGCCGACTCCCGCCGTCCGGCGCTGACCTGGCCGGCGAGCACGACGCAGGGCACGCCCCGGTCCCGGGCGGCGCCGGCCACACCGGCCACCACCTTGCCGCGCAGCGACTGGTGGTCGAACCGGCCCTCCCCGGTGACCACCAGATCGACCTCGTCGAGCACGGTCTCCAGCCCGACAGCGCGGCTGACCAGTCCGATGCCGGACTCGCACCGCCCGCCCAGGGCGAGCAGCGCGGCGCCGATGCCGCCGGCAGCACCGCCGCCGGGCAGCGCGCCCAGCCCGCTGGGGCAGCCGGGCAGGTCCCGCTCCAGCACCTCGGCCCACCGTGCGAGCGCGGCGTCCAGCAGCAGCACGTCGGCCCGGTCGGCACCCTTCTGCGGGCCGAAGACGTTGCTCGCGCCGTGCAGCCCGAGCAACGGGTTGTCGACGTCGGTGGCCGCGATCAGCCGGGCCTCACGCAACCGGGGCAGCCCGTCGAGCTTCGCCGCCGCGGTCAACGCCGCACCGCCGTACGGCAGGGCCGCGCCGGTGCCGTCGAGACCCACCGCACCCAGGGCGGCGAGCATTCCCGCGCCACCGTCGTTGGTCGCCGAGCCACCGAGCCCGACCACCACCGTGCGTGCGCCGCCCTCCACCGCAGCGGCGATCAGGAGACCCAGGCCGTACGACGTGGTGGCCAACGGGTCACGCTCGGCGGCATCGAGCAGGTGCAGCCCGCAGGCCTGCGCGCTCTCCAGCCACGCGACCGCGCCGCCCTCGGTGATCAGCATCTCACCGGTGGCCGGGCGGCCCAGCGGATCGGTCGTCGACACCGGTACGCGCCGGCCGGGCAGCGCCTCCGCGAGCACGTCGATGAATCCCGGTCCCCCGTCGGCCAGCGGTCTGACCAGCAGTTCGTCGCCGGGTGCCACCTCCCGCCAGCCGTCGGCCACGGCAGCGGCGACCTGCGGAGCCGGCAGCGTACCGGCGAACTTATCCGGGCAGAGCAGTACGCGCATGCCTGGAAGTGTGGCAGCCCACATCGGCACGGCCGGCACGACGGTCGCGCTGTGGGACCATGGAGGCGTGACGTCGACCTGGGTTGAGCCCTCCAATACCGCCACTGCGCTGCTGCTCCTCGGCCGCGGCAGCGACCCCGCCACCGAACGTGGCGTGGAGTGTCCGGGTGAACTGCCGGCACCGAGCGACCCCGACCTGGTGGCCCGCGCGACGGCGGCCAAGGCCGCCCTCGGCGACCGGGTCTTCGTGCTGGGTCACCACTACCAGCGCGACGAGGTGATCCAGTTCGCCGACGTGACCGGCGACTCGTTCAAGCTGGCCCGCGAGGCCGCCGCCCGGCCGCAGGCCGAGTACATCGTCTTCTGCGGTGTGCACTTCATGGCCGAGAGCGCGGACATCCTCACCGCTGACACGCAGCAGGTCGTGCTGCCCGACCTGGCCGCCGGCTGCTCGATGGCGGACATGGCGACGCTGCCGCAGGTCGAGAGCGCCTGGGACGTGCTCACCGAGCTGGGGCTGGCGGAGCGCACCATCCCGGTCACCTACATGAACTCCTCGGCGGACATCAAGGGTTTCGTCGGGCGCAACGGCGGTTTGGTCTGCACCTCGTCGAACGCGAAGCGGGCCCTGGACTGGGCGTACCAGCAGGGCGAGAAGGTGCTCTTCCTGCCCGACCAGCACCTGGGCCGCAACACCGCCGTGCTGGAGATGGGCTTCTCCCTGGACGACTGCGTCCTGTACGACCCGCACAAGCCGAACGGCGGGCTCACCGCGGAGCAGCTGCGCGGGGCGAAGATGCTCCTCTGGCGCGGGCACTGCTCGGTGCACGGCCGGTTCACGCTGGACAGCGTCAACGATGTTCGGCAGCGGGTGCCGGGGGTGAACGTGCTGGTGCACCCGGAGTGCCGGCACGAGGTGGTGCAGGCCGCCGACCTGGTCGGGTCGACGGAGTACATCATCAGGACCGTCGAGGCCGCTCCGGCCGGCTCCGCGTGGGCCATCGGCACCGAGCTGAACCTGGTCCGCCGGCTGGCGCTGGCCCACCCGGACAAGCAGATCGTGTTCCTGGATCGGGCGGTCTGCTACTGCTCGACGATGAACCGGATCGATCTGCCGCACCTGGTCTGGGCGCTGGAGGAGCTGGTCGCCGGTCGGGTGGTCAACCGGATCACGGTGGACGCCGACACCGCGCACCACGCTCGGGTGGCGCTGGACCAGATGCTCGCGCTGCCCGGGACCTGACGTCGACCGTCCCTCACGCTCAGTGAGGGACGGTATACGCGAAAGTGCCGGATCACCGATAAATGCCCTCCGAGGCGGTGCGACCGGATCCGTTCTCATCACGGAGGGCTATGCTGCCGGGCGACGACACACGCGGGCGCGGGCGTTTGGGCGCGACCGCGTCCGGGGTAGCGGACCGGGTTGTGTCCATCCATCGAAACGGCAGCACGCACGCGCTGGAGGTTGCGTTGACCGACGACGTCTTGGTCGTACACGGAGGCACGCCGCTGCAAGGGCGGATCCGTGTGCGCGGCGCGAAGAACCTGGTTTCCAAGGCGATGGTCGCCGCGCTGCTCGGCGACAGCCCGAGCCGGCTGTTCGACGTACCGAAGATCCGCGACGTCGAGGTCGTCCAGGGCCTTCTCGGGCTGCACGGCGTCAAGGTCACCGACGGCGTCGAGGACGGCGAGCTGGTCTTCGACCCGGCCAACGTGGAGAGCGCCAGCACCGACCAGATCAACGTGCACGCCGGCTCCAGCCGGATCCCGATCCTGTTCTGCGGGCCACTGCTGCACCGCCTCGGGCACGCCTTCATTCCGGACCTCGGCGGCTGCCACATCGGGCCCCGGCCGATCGACTTCCACCTGCAGGCGCTGCGGGAGTTCGGTGCGACTGTCGACAAGACCCCCGAAGGGCTGCACCTGTCCGCGCCGAACGGGCTGCATGGCACCAAGTTCGCGCTGCCCTACCCGAGTGTGGGCGCGACCGAGCAGGTGCTGCTGACCGCGGTGATGGCCGAGGGCGTCACCGAGCTGCGCAACGCGGCGGTGGAGCCGGAGATCGTCGACCTGATCTGTGTCCTGCAGAAGATGGGCGCGATCATCAAGGTGCACACCGACCGGGTGATCGAGATCCAGGGCGTACCGAAGCTGCACGGTTACACCCACCGGCCGATCCCGGACCGGATCGAGGCGGCGAGCTGGGCGGCGGCGGCGCTGGCCACCCGTGGCCACGTCGAGGTGCTCGGTGCGGAGCAGGCCGACATGATGACCTTCCTGAACGTCTTCCGCTCGGTCGGCGGCGAGTACGAGGTGACCGACACCCGTCCGCCTCGGCTCGGACAGCCGGGTCAGGAGGGCGGCATCCGCTTCTGGCACCCGGGCGATGAACTCCAGGCCACCGCGCTGGAGACCGACGTGCACCCGGGCTTCATGACCGACTGGCAGCAACCGCTGGTGGTGGCCCTGACCCAGGCTCGCGGGCTGTCCATCGTCCACGAGACGGTCTACGAGCAGCGGCTCGGCTACACCGAGGCACTGAACTCGATGGGTGCGAACATCCAGGTCTACCGGGACTGCCTGGGCGGTACCCCGTGCCGCTTCGGCCGGCGTAACTTCAAGCACTCCGCCGTGATCGCCGGTCCGAGCAAGCTGCACGCCGCCGATCTGGTCATTCCCGACCTGCGGGCGGGCTTCAGCCATCTGATCGCCGCACTGGCCGCCGAGGGCACCTCCCGGGTCTACGGCGTCGACCTGATCAACCGAGGTTACGAGGACTTCGAGGCCAAGCTCGCCGATCTGGGCGCGCAGGTGGAGCGGCCGTAGTCGGCTCCAGGCCGCCGCGCCGCGCGTTCGCTGCACCGCGATGTGCACCGGGCGCGCGGCGTTGGCTACCCTTGCCGCGTGCCGTCGCTGTTTCGCCGCAAGTCCGCCGACCTCGCCGATCCCGCCACCGAGCCGCTGACCCCGGCGCAGGAGGAGGCGGCCGAGACGGCTCAGTCCCGTGCCTACACGCCGGCCAAGGGCCGGGAGACGCCGAAGCGACCCGTCACCGGGCGTCGGCCCGCCGGGGCGACGAAGCCGCTGAGCAAGGACGAGGCGAAAGCGCAGCGCCGGCAACGACGCGCCGAGGCGGCTGCGGAGTTCCGGCGGGAGGGCGGTCCGCGTGACCGGGGTCCGGAGCGGCTGCTGGCCCGCAACGTCGTCGACTCCCGGCGTACCGTCGGCACCTGGTTCTTCGGTGGCGCCCTGGTGGTGCTGATCGGCTCCAACCAGGCGATGCCGCCGGTGATCCGGCTGGCCTCGAACCTGCTCTGGGGCGCGCTGGCGCTGGGCGTGGTGGTCGACTCGGTGCTCATCTCACGCAGGATCAAGAAGCTGGTCCGCGAGCGCTTCCCGAAGTCCACCCAGCGGATGGGGTCGCTCTACCTCTACGCGATCATGCGGTCGATCACCTTCCGCAAGCTGCGTACGCCGGAGCCGCGGGTCGCCATCGGCGACCAGGTCTGACCGCGACCCCAGGGCACAACCGAGCACGGCCGGGTCCGCGAACCGGACACCTCCGCCACGCTGGCGCTGTCGCGCCCCCTCGGCACGGCGGCCGCGACGGGCGGCCGACGGTGGGTGCAGCATCGTCGGAAGTCCGATACCGGCATAGGGATAAATGTCCGGATCAATAGGATAACGTTTGGGTTGATGAGGGTGCCGCAGTGGCGGTGACCGAGCCCGCGCCGCTACCCTCCTTGCGCAGCCACTCGGTGCCCGGGCGAGCGATTTCGCCGGCCTCCGGGGTGCCCAGCGCGACCATTTCCGACGAGGTGACATCGCCGTGAGCGAACGGACGCGAGCCGACCACCGGGGCGCGACCGTGAGCGAGCGGGCGCCGGCCCGCCGTTCTGGCACGTGCCGGAACGGCGGGCTCGATCGTTGCGGTTCCGCCGGGCGGGCTCAGCAGTTTCCTGTCGTGACTGGCACCGCCGCCCGGCGGCGTCCCGGCCGCAGCGACAGGTCCGGCGGATGAGTCGCGGCTACGCCGACCGGTGGCACGATCCCGCGGAGCCATCCTGGGTCGTCGAGCCGACGAGCGAGTGGCATCCGCAGTTTCCTGGCCAGCGTTATCCGGGTGACATCGGCGCCGAGCACCAGCCACCTTCCGCCAGAGGTCGAGCGAGCGCCGTCGGCCGCGCCGAGGTACCGCCGCTCGCGCCGACCCGACCCGACGGCACGTACGTCGGCCGGTCCTGGGACGACGAGCCGGATGGTTGGCCGGGCCGGCACGAGGTTCCCGGCCGCCGGGCCACCGACGGCCACAACGGTTCGCCACCGTACGACCGGTCGCTGCCGCCCGACTCGCGGTCCGACCGGACCCGGCCCGGCAGACGACGCTCGCCGTACGGTGAGCCCACCCGGGGTCGCGACGGGGTCATCTGGTCGGACGTCGGTCCGCCGGGCACCGGTGCCGGCGCACCGCCGCGCCGCGACCAGCGCGACCCGGACCGGCACGTCGACCGACGTGACCAGCACGAACCCGACCGCTTTCCGGACCGACGCGACCCGGACCGCCGCCGTGACCAGCGCGACCCGGACCGGTACGCGCGACGCGCCCCCGAACGGCACGCCCGGCAGGAGCCCGAACGGCGTGACCCCGACCGCCGCGACAACCGATACCCGCGCCCCGAGCCGGAGCGACTGGGCCAACGCGAACCCGCGCCGTACCCGGACCAGCAGCGCCGTCGCTCCGAGCCGGCTGGCCTCGACGACTACCGGCGCGGGGCACCGGTGTCCCCGGCTCCCCGTCGAGAACCCGGCTGGGCTGCCGAGGTGGACGAGGAGACGCGGCGGCCCGCCGCCGCAGACCGCCCGGTGGAGGGTGCCGACCGTCGGGCACCTGAGGACGCCCCGCGCCCTCGCTACCAGTGGAGCCACCACCCGGGGCAACCGACCCGCACCGACGGCCCGCTGGTGGACGGCTACCGCACCGACTTCGTCGGTGGCGGCGATCCCGACGCCGCACCGTACCCGGACGGCTTTGTCGACGACGAGCCGATTCCGGCCGCGTCCGACGAATGGGTCCGCCCGGATCGGGCGCCCCGTCGGAGACGCCCGGAGCAGCCGACACCGGATCAGCAGGCGTACGGCGCCGCGCCGCGTGGCGACCTGCCGTGGCCCGCGCCCGGACCGCTGCGTCCGAGCAGCGGGCGGGACCACCGCGAGTACCAGCGGCCGACACCGCAGGAACAGGACGCCGACCGGCGACCGGGCGGCGCACCGGACGGTCCCGGCCCGGAACGGTTCGTCGAACAGCCCGCCGCCGCGCTGCCCGACCCCGAACGGCCGGTCTCCGCGGCACCCGACCAGGATCCACACCGGCGTCACCTGTCGGTGGTGCCGGACCACCCCGTCTCCCCTGCTCCGGAACGGGATCGTCCGGTGTCTCCGGCAGCCGGCCGTGCCCGACCCGTCTCCCCGGCTCCGCAGCAACCCCAGCCGGAGATCGACCGCCGGCAACGGAGCCGCCCCGCCGCCGCTGCCAGGGACCGGAGCGACATCTACCTGCCGGGCCAGGACCGTGGCCCGACCGGGCGTCCCGACCGGTCCCGGTCCGACCTTTCCGGCCAGGACCGGGACCGGCCCGCCGTCGCCTCCGGTGCCGACCGGGCCTCGGCGGGGGACGCGGTCCGGCCGGCGCCCCTGCACCAGCACGAGGTGCGTCCCGCGCCGTTGCACGAGCACCAGGTCCGGCCGGCGCCCCTGCACGACCAGCCGGTCGTCACCTCGCCACCACCGGCCCCGGCGCCCTCGGTGGCCGCCACCCCATCGGTCACCCCACCGCCAGCCCGCCCCGTCTCCGCCCCACCGACCCCCGCGCCACTGCCCCACCACCCGGTCTCCGCACCGCCCACCCACCGGCCGGTCTCCGCACCACCCACTCCACCGCCCGTCTCCGCACCACCGATCCACCGTTCGCCCGTTGACTCGGATCCGACGTCTGCCCCCGTCTCCGCAGCGCCCAGCGAGTCGAACGTGCCGGCGCCCTCGGGGCGGACGTCCGGGGCCGTCACCGACCCGGCACCGGTCGGACCACCGCCGGTGGGACAGCCCGACCGAACCGGCGGCGATCCCGGGCTGCCGGGCGCACCGGCGGCCCGCCAGCCCACCCGGTACGTCCCGCCAGCACCCGAGCCGGCCGCGCCCACCCGCCCCGCCGTCGACGGTCCGCAGAGCTGGTTCCGGCCCGCCGCCAAGCCGGCTACTGCGAGCGGGTCGACGCCGGCTCCGGAACAGCCCGCACCACCCGGCACCGACCCGCTCGCCGATCCCGCGCCGGACCACCCAGCCGCGGATCTCGCGCCGCCCGACGTCGACGCCACCGGGCGGCCGGTCTCGGCATCTCCCGTCTCCGCACCGCCGCCAGCCGATCGGCCAGCCGCCACTCCGCCGGCATGGGTGTCGCCAATTCCGGCGCCTCCCGTCCCGACACCTCCCGTCTCCGCGCCACCCGTCTCCGCGCCGCCCGGCCACGCGGCACCCGTCTCCGCACCGCCCGCCGGTGCCGACCTCGGCGTGCCGGTCTCTGCCGCGCCGGTGTCCGCACCACCGGTCTCCCGGCCGCCAGGCGACCCCGAGCCGTCCGCTGACCAGGCTCAGATCGGGCAACGCATGGATCCCGGCACCGGCGAAGGGAGTGGTACGGAGGAATCCGGTGACACCGTCGAGACTCCGGCCGACACCGAGCCCGGTGACGGGAAACCGCCGGGTGATGACCCTGGCCCGCTCGACGCGACGCTCGCCACCTCTGCGGAATCCGGCCCACCGGCCGACGGCGAGCAGGGCACCGAGGACGCGGCGGACAGCGAGCCCGTACCCGAGCCGCCGACCGATCCCGAACAGGTGTTGGCGAACTTCCGCTGGAGCCTCGACCCGGCGAGCCTGCGCGAGATCGTGGACGACCCGGAGGAACTGCGGAAGGTACGGGAGCGGCTCACCGAGAAGCTCACCTCGGCGCTGGACAACCGGTCCCGGGCCCGGCTGCTGAGTCTGCGCGCGGTGGCCTCGCGAGTCCTCGACGACCTGGACGACGCGCTGGACGACGGCCGGTTGGCGCTCACCTACGCCGAGGCGACCGGGGAGTTGCGGCGGGCTGCGCTCGCCCAGGCCCGGTTGGCCCACGTGCTGCGCTGGCGGGGCGAGTTCGCCGAGGCCGACCGGCTGTTCGCGGAGGCCAACTCGATCGAACTACCCGATCGACTCCGCGCCGCGCTGCACGAGCACTCCGCCCGCTGCTGCTACGACCAGGGCCGGCTGATGGAGGCGTGCCATCACTTCGAGCGGGCTCTCGACCTGCGTGGCGAGCAGGATGCCGAGTTGCTGGCTCGGGTCCATGCCGGCCTCGACGCGGTGGCCACCCGCGCCGAGGAGAGCGGATTCGGGCCGTACCCGCGCAGTTGGGACGAGGTGTTGGAGCGTGACCGGGCGCCGGTGCCGGCACGCGACGGCGGCCAAGGGCTGTGGGGCTACGCGGACGCCGACGGCGACATGGTGGTGCCCGCCCGGTACGCGGAGGCACAGCCGTTCCGGGATGGCCTGGCCTGGGTACGCGGACCGCAGAGCGACCGATGGTCGTTGATCGACCTGGCCGGCGATACGGTGCTCGGGCCGACCTACCTGGCGGCTCGGCCGTTCTCCGACGGCCTGGCCTGGGTGGTCCGGGACGAGAGCGGTTGGCACGCCGTCGACACCACGGGTGAGGTCGCGGTGCCGCCGGGTTTCGCCGACGTGCGGCCCTTCCACAAGGGCGTGGCCGTGGTACGCCGGGAGGGCTGGGGTGCCGTCGACCGCACCGGCAGGATCGTGGTGCCCACCCGCTACCACGGCTTCCACACCACGCTGGCCGACGGTCACTATGTCGACGGCTTCACCGAGGAGGGGCTGGCCGTGGTCGATCTGGCTGGCCGCAAGGGTGTGGTGGACCGTGGCGGGCAGGTGATCGTCGCGCCGGCGCATCCGGCGTTGTTGATCCACCCGGTCGCCTTCCTCGCCACCAACAGCGCCGGGAACTGGGGTGCGTTGGACCGGCGGGGCGAGTCGTTGATCGACCCGATGTTCCATCACCCGAGCGCGGTCGTCGCCGAGATCGACGGGCTGCTCGCCGACGCCAACCCGGTGCTCTGAGAAGCGTGTCCGGGGCGGCCGTGCCCGACTGCGCCGGGTGTGCGCCCCGGGGCGGGCCGCTTCGCCAGGGTGCCGACGGCGAGGCCGCCATCGGCGGGGTGTGGTTCCACAACGATCCGGCGCACTACGGCGCGCTGGTGTTGGAGCGTGGCTGGCCCGAGGAGTGATTTCCAGCACTGGCTCGGCCACGGCCTGCGCCACGCGCTGTTGTCGAATCCCGATCACCGTCCCCTGCCGGGGGCAACCCGGCGGGCTAGGGTCAGAGCATGGAATTCCGACACCTGGGCCGCTCCGGCCTCATGGTCAGTGAGATCTCGTACGGCAACTGGATCACCCACGGTTCGCAGGTCGAGGAGGAAGCGGCGTTCGCCTGCGTGCGAGCCGCCCTCGACGCCGGCATCACCACCTTCGACACCGCCGACGTGTACGCCGGCACCCGCGCCGAGGATGTCCTCGGCCGGGCGCTTCAGCAGGAGCGACGCGAGGGTCTGGAGATCTTCACCAAGGTGTACTGGCCCACCGGGCCGGGTCGCAACGACCGGGGTCTGTCCCGGAAGCACATCATGGAGTCGATCAACGGATCGCTGCGCCGGCTGCGCACCGACTACGTGGACCTCTACCAGGCCCACCGGTACGACTACAACACCCCGCTGGAAGAGACGATGGAGGCGTTCGCCGACGTCGTCCACTCCGGCAAGGCGCACTACATCGGCGTCTCCGAGTGGAAGGCATCGCAGATCCGCGAGGCGCACGGCCTCGCCCGGGAGCTGCGCATTCCGCTGGTCTCCAGCCAGCCGCAGTACTCGATGCTCTGGCGGGTCATCGAGAGCGAGGTCATCCCCACCAGCGAGGAGCTTGGCCTCGGGCAGATCGTCTGGTCGCCGATGGCCCAGGGCGTGCTCTCCGGCAAGTACCTGCCCGGCCAGCCGCCACCGTCCGGTTCCCGAGCCACCGACGAGAAGTCCGGCGCTGACTTCATCGCCAAGTGGATGACCGACGACGTGCTGACCCGGGTGCAGCAGCTCAAGCCGCTGGCCGACCAAGCCGGGCTGACCATGGCCCAGTTGGCCATCGCCTGGGTGCTGCAGAACCCCAACGTGTCGTCGGCCATCATCGGGGCGTCCCGCCCCGAGCAGGTGCACGACAACGTCAGGGCGGCCGGCGTGAAGCTCGACGCCGGTCTGCTCAAGGCGATCGACGAGATCGTCGACCCGGTCACCGAGCGGGATCCCGCCCGGACCGAGTCGCCGGCCGAACGGCCCTGACCCGACCCCGCCCGGCCGGCGTACCGCACGTCGGCCGGGCGGGCGTCTCGACCGTGCTCAGCCCTGCCAGAAGCGGACGAGATCCAGACCGGTCGCGTACAGCCAGGGCGGCAGGCCGAGCGCGTCGCCGACGGCGAAGACGGCGGTGAAGAACCAACTGCCGATCGTCGGGTTCCACAACAGGGCGAAGAGCAGGATGAACCCGTACGGCGCGAACAGGTCGTACATCCGCCGGTACTGCGAGTTCAGCCACGGCTGGATCATGTTGCCGCCGTCCAGACCGGGCACCGGCAGCAGGTTGAGCAGGCTCGCGGTGATCTGGAGGAAGGCCAGCAGGGCCACCGCCGCCCAGAACTCCACCGGCCCACCGCCGCTCGCGCCGAGCCGCAGCACCACCACCAGCACGAGTGCGAACAGCACGTTCGTGGCGGGTCCGGCGAGGCTGACCAGGGTGTGCCGTAACCGCCCCGGGATGACGTGCCGGTCCACCCAGACCGCGCCACCGGGCAGGCCGATCCCGCCGAGCAGCACCACCACCACCGGCAGCGCGATGGACAGCAGCGGGTGGCTGTACTTCAACGGGTTCAGCGTCAGGTAACCGCGGTGGGCCACCCCCCGGTCGCCGCTGCGGTACGCCACCACGGCGTGGGCGTACTCGTGCAGGCACAACGAGACCAGCCAGCCGGAGACGACGAAGCCGAACACGGTGAGCCGGACGTTGCCGATCCCGTGCCAGGTCGACACGGCGCTGGTCACCAGCAGGGCGACCAGCGCCAGGAAGACCGGGCTGGGCCGGAAGGCCGCCCGGGGCACCCCGAGCACCAGCGGCTCGGAGTCCCGGGGCGTCATCACTCGGCCACGGGCTGCAGGCTCATCCGGTACTCCACCCGATCGTCTTCCAGGAGCGCGACCGAGGTGACGCCGGACGCCGCGAGTTCCCGCCAGGTCTGACCGATCCAGGATTCGGCATCCGCCTGGCTGCCGAACGACTCGGCCGGCCGGTCGACCGACTCGCCGTTCGCGCCCTCGTACCGCCAGCTCCACGCCATGTGCGCGTCTCCCCTCGCCGCTGCTGCCCCTTGGGACGGACCTCCGCCAGCGTAGTCGTACCGCAGGGCTGACGGCCGGGCCACGGGTGCCGATCGGCGGCCGGCACCGACCCGGGCGGCGTGCTCTCCGGCCGACACCGGCGGCGTCGCCCGGCCGCGACTGACCCTGCCGCGGCGGGGTATGTCCTTCTGGAACCCGACGCACAGGAGGCGACGATGACGACACCGATCCCGCAGATGGACACGGCGGAGCTGCGCGACATCGCGGTACGCGGCGGAATCGAGGGCGCCCGGGACATGAACCGGGAGGACCTGATCGACGCCCTCCAGGCCCGACCCGGTGAGGGTGCCTGGCAGGAGGATCCGAAGCCGGCGAACGTCAACCCCAACGACTTCCGGTACCAGGCCCCCGAGCGGCACTGACCCCAGCACGGGGCAACGGTGCGGTGGTCGCACCTGCGATGCCCCGGCCGCCCCGCTGGACGTAAGGTACGCAGCATGTCCCATGACGGGTGGAACACGCTTCTGGTCCTCGGTGGCATCCGGTCCGGCAAGTCGGAGTTCGCCGAGTCCCTGGTCGCCGACGCGCCCATGGTCCGCTACCTGGCCACCGCCGCCGACCCGGGCGACGACCCCGAGTGGGCCGCGCGACTCGCCGCGCACCGCGCCCGCCGGCCCGGGACCTGGGGCACGGAGGAGACCGCGACCGACCCGCGTCGTCTCGCGGACGTCATCTGCACCGCCCGGCCGGAGGAGACGCTGCTCGTCGACGACCTCGGCGGCTGGGTGACCGTCCTGCTCGACCCGGCTCACCAGCCGGCCGACGACACCGCCACCGTGCACGAACTGGCCGCCGCCGTGCGGTCCTGCGCCGCCCGGCTGGTGCTGGTCAGCCCCGAGGTCGGGCTCTCCCTGGTGCCCACCACGCCGCTGGGCCGGGCGTTCACCGACGCCCTCGGCGCGGTCAACCGCGCCGTCGCGGACGCCTGCGACACGGTGGTCCTGGTGGTGGCCGGTCAGCCGTGCCGGTTGAAGGCCGCCGCCGTCCAGCCCACCAGCACCGACGCGGCACCGGCCGCTTCCGCACCGTCCTCGGCCCCGGTGCCCGCGCAGGCCGGCCC
>NZ_JBXUOW010000069.1:0-25506 GCF_057196645.1 Micromonospora sp. ATLC16 | reverse complement strand
CTCGGACACGTCCCGCCCGCCGAACACGAGGCACTACACGCGATGACCCAGCCGGTCACCGCACCCCTGAAAACCAGCTAACCAACTCTCCACCAAACCCGGGGCTTGACAAACTCGCCGTCCTCGCCCCGATGTTTGGTAGGGCTACCATCGACGAAACGTGCGTGTCGAACGTGCCAGGGCAGGAAAACGTCCACGGGTTGACCGTACGGTCTGTGCGATCATCACGGTCCTCGGTCCGACCGGACTGTCGCCCCTTCATGGCCGCGAGTCGCGTCCGACCGTCTACTGCGGTTGTTGGCTGCGTCCACGGTTCAGCAGGTGCTCGGTGTAGACCAGCGCCACGCTCAGGGCCACCGGCACCGCAAGGCTCCACCAAGCGCCGTATACGAAGCCGAGCACGACCGTCACCGGCAGCCCCAGCAGCAGCGCGAGGCAGACCGCTACCGCGAGGGGCGGCATGTCCTCGTCGGCGTCTGCCGACGGGCCTGGCGACCGGGGAAGGTCGGGATGGGGAGCGGGTAGGTCAACGAAGACCTGCAGCAGTTCAGACTGGATACGCGCCGTCTGGCACGCTGCCCATCGCTGCTCGTACTCGGCATGGTCCAGCCGCTCGGCGGCGAGATGTTCGTCGAGTGCCTCGCGCGCGGCGTCGCGCTCCGGCGTGCCGATCCTCAGGTCGACAGCAGACTCGTCCAGGTTCTGGACGAGGTCCTCCGAGTTGGTCACCGGCCGAGGGTAGGGCAAAGTCTCTGATCATTTGCGGGAAGAATCCACGACCTGAGACGCCCTGACATGCCGCCGACCGGGCGTCACTCCTCAGCGTTATGCGACGGACGGGACGACTGTGCCGAGCGGTATGCGCGTGCAACCGTTGACGACGTGGCGGCCAGCTGCGGACGCGCGGGCAACCAGACGGTCTGAATGCCGAGTTGCTCGTTCATCGCCGCGAGCTGGTACTCGTAGCGAAGGTCCGCGGCCGTGCGCACGCCGCGGACGATGACCGTGGCACCGCGGCGCGAGCAGTAGACGGTGGTCAGGCCGGTCCAGGTGTCCACCTCGACATTGCCCCAGGCTGCCGGCATGGCGTCGCGCACGCGTGCGGCCCTGGTCGTGGCCTCGGCGGTTGGTTGCTTATCGGCGTTTACCGCCAGCAACACGATGACTTGGTCGAACATCACCCGGGCCCGGGCCACCAAGTCGAGGTGGCCCGGGGTGAACGGATCAAACGTACCGGGATAGACCGCCAACGAAACGTGTACCGGCGCCACTCCACGATCCGACGTAGCCGTCACTGCGACTCCCCCCGAATGGCCACGATCATCCCCAGCCGTAGTCTTGCTGACCCAACCTCGGCTTGTCGTCACCGCCGACCGCCAACATCCTGATCTGCCGCTCCGGGTGAACTGGCGTAGTGGCTGCTGGTGACGCACGGTGATGCATCGCTATCTCACCTGCTTCCGCTGCCAGCGTTGTACCGGCCGATCACTTCCTTGTGCGCGCTGCGGTCTCGGCCTTCCTGAGCCGCTACCGTGGGCAGACTTGCGTGAAGGGACAGTAGAACCTCACCTCGGTCCAGAACACGAACGCGATCCCGAGCTGCGAGGGCGGGTGAGGTCGGCCGTAGGATTTGGGAGTGGCCGACTTGAATGACGCAGATGATCGAAGTTCGGCATCCGTGACCAGTTGGGCGAGGTTGTCGGTCAGCCACTGTCAGTACGAGGTGTCCGCCGTGCCGGGCGCGTCCGGGATGGGGATCTACACCCTCGGCGACGGCCTGCTGCACGTCGTCGGGCCGTATCAGTTCACCGGCTTCTGCGGCATACACACCGGTTGGATCGAGGCGCGTGTCCGTTTCCTGCCCGGGCCTCCCACGGGAGTCGATGTCGGCTGGGATGCGATCAGTGAGGCAACCCTCTTCAGTCCCAGCGGCCGGCTGTCGGTCGTCGGCCTGATGGGCGGCACTGCGGAGGCCCTCACCGACGTCGCTGTACCGCGCGGGTTGATCCGGGTGCGGGTGCACGCGCGCGACCGCCTGCACGAGACCGTACGCACCGACGATGACCCGCCCGAGCGGCACGAGCTGCACATCTGGGCGGTCACCGAGGAGACGCCATGGCGGACCGTGCTGGCCGACCCGGGGGACCGCGACTGGGAGCAGAAGCCGACGAAGGCCGCCGAGTGGGGGATGCTGTCACTGGTTCCGCGCCCGTCTGGTCGTCCGGCGATCCTGCCGCCGCTGCCACTTGACCCGTACGAGGACGACGCGGGCCTGTCCCGGGTAGCGGTGGTCCGCCACCGGCCCGCGCCGGTCGAGGTCCCGGCGGAAGTGCTGCCCGCCGGCGACCTTGAGGTCCGGCTCAAGCGGGTCGACGACGAGACTCTGCTGTGGTCGTGGTCCACCGCCAACGAACCGATCTTCCCCCGCCCGCTGGCAACGCTGCCGGACGACGAGCCGAGTACGGTACGGCTGACGTCCGGCCCCGACGGCTTCACGCTGCGGCACGAGGGAGTGCTGGGCCGACACGCCTTCGCCCTCGGCCTGATCTGGGACCACCTGCTCGACACCACCGGGTCGCATCCGTGGATGACGACGTTGCGAGGGCAGGCCGCCGAGGCGACCGCGTCGGCCGAAAAGTCCCGCCGCCTGCAGGCCGAGCGCGACGCCGAGCGGTGGGGAGGTGCTCCACCGTCGGATCGTGTCCGCGCACTCTTCGGCCAAGCGCAGTCCCTGGCCCGCATCGACCGTCGGCTGCTCGACCGCATCGACGCGCTGCCCGCCGCCCGCCAGCGGGAGGCAGCCTGCTGGGCGGCCCGCCGGGCGATGCGGGTGGCAGGACTAGAGCAGATCGGGTGGATCGCCGCTGCGCTCGCCGACGCCGAGGCCGACCGTCCGCTGCCGCGATCCTTCACCGAGCAGAGCGGCAGCGCCGCGTTTCACCGGCTCCTGTCCGATCCCGAGGTGCCCCACACCACAGTCGCGCTCCGCTTGGACCCAAGAGTTTTCCGCACACTCGACGTCACCGAGATGCTCCAGCAGGCCGCCGCGTTTCCCGCCCTGATCGCCCTGGCGAATGACGATCCGCTGGCCGCTGCGATCGACGCCGTCTACAACGCGGCAATCGCCCACGGTGACGACCGTCACCGCTTCCTCACCGACGCCCACATCGCCTTGCGCTGAGCCTGGTTCAGCATGCGGAGTCGGAAGGCTGCGCCCGAACGCCGCGCGACCCCGTGCGGACGCAGTCGACTGGAGGAGGCTCAATTCGAAGCCGAAAGCGGTCCGCCGGCTCACGGAGTGACATCCCAGCCGTCCGGATCTGCCGCGTGGCGCTCGTGATCGAAGGTGGGATCAGGGCAGGTGCTGGGCGGCCGGTCGTAGCCGGATAGCAAACGTCGGGCGTCCCGGACGTCGGGGCATGATGTTGGGTGCGGATGGTAGCGAAGCCGGAGGCAGTGACGTGAACGGAGTGCTCACCATCGATGAGCGCCGCGTCGTTGGTTGTGCGCACCAACTTTGGCTCATACTGAGCAGTAACTGGCCAGATGTAGCCGCTCACTTGCTCGCACAAGGGGCGGAGGGGGAAGCGGTCGCGGAGCTTGCCGGCCTGTCTCGGATGGCGTCGCCTTGGGTTGTGGACCAGTTGGTGCCCGAGTTGCTGGCTGAACTTGCGATCACTGAGTTGCCCGCAGACGAGGCCAGCGAGTTGGTCGGACGGTTGGTTGGGCAGGCGGTAGCTGCGCGAACAGACTCTGACGAGTTCGCGGCGGTCCGGGAACTGGCGCGACTGAGCCCATCCCTCGGCTACCCCCTCGGCGTGATCGGCGACGCCTACTACGCATCGGAATGGCTGGACTGTGAGTGCCATGCCGATTCGCCCGAACGTGACGCGGCGGCTGCTTTGGAAGCCAGCCTACGTCCGGATCAAAGGGGAACGCCCGGGTGGCTCCGGCCAGCCCGAACGCCACGACGAGCATCAGCATCCCGCCCCACCACCACGGGGAGCGGCGCCCACCTCTCGCAGCCACATCATCGTCCACGCGACTCACCGTAGAGCCGGGGCGCGAGCCCGTCGTACCGGCCGTAAGCGCGTCTGACGGAATCCGTGCGGCGCGCGTGAAGGCAACCGGCCAGCCGCTCACTCACATGCCGCCGACCGGGCGTCGCAGAACGTAACCAAGGACGGCAGCATCCAGCGCGATCGTGCCGAAAGCAGTGCGTTCGATCTTGTCGGATCTGCCTACGTCACGACGACTTGAGTGATCGCCCGACGCGCAGCCGACGACCGCCAGACCATGCGTAGCACATGTGCTACGCTGGGGTGTATGAGTGAAGTGGGGTTGCGGGAGATGCGGCAGAACGCCAGCGACCTGGTACGTCGGGCGCAGGCGGGTGAACGGGTGACGATCACTGTCGCTGGCCGCCCGGCAGCCGTGCTCGGCCCGGTCAGTCCTCGCACCTGGCGCGAGTGGGACGACCTTGCCGGCGTGTTCGACCAAGCGACCGACCCCGGGTGGGCAGGCGATCGGGATCTCCTGGACGACACCGTCACCGATCCGTGGGTTCAGCGGTGAGTCGCGGCATCCTCGATACCAGCATCCTCATCGCCAACGACGTCACCCCGATTCCCGGTGAACTGGCTATCAGCGTCGCCAGCCTCGCCGAACTTCAATTCGGAGTCCTGATCGCGAAAACCGCCGAGGCGAGGGCGCTCCGGTTGGCGCGGCTGAGCGCCATCCAACGCCGATTTGATCCGCTGCCTATCGACGACGCCATCGCCGACAGCTACGCACGACTGGCCGCGCGTGTCGTCGAGACCGGCCGTCAGCCGCGAGCCAGGGTGATGGACCTCCTCATCGCGGCAACCGCCCATGCTCACGACGCCGCCGTCTACACCCGCAACGCCGACGACCTCGCAGGCCTTGAAGACCTCATCACGATCCACACCATCTGACGTGATCAATCCGGATCTGCCGCGAGTGGGGCGTCACGGTGCGTGACACGGTGGAACTGATGCCGGGTGCGCGTCGTGCCCGAACTGCGGGCGCGGGGGTGAGGCCCGGCTGGGGGCAGTCACAGCGGGCCGCGTTCGCGTAGCCGGGCGAGCCGGTCCGGTGGCAGGCAGTCGGCCAGGTTCCGTTCCAGGTCGGCCAGCTCACGGTCGACCGGGTACACCACGAAGTCGTCGGTGACTGGCAGCGTGTCCGACCAGTCGCGGAGGTTGAGCTGAGCCGCCACCGCGCACAACAGTCGCCGGCCTGCCTCGGAACCGGCGGCGTCATCGAGGTCCTCGGCGTCGAGCAGGGCGAGTTCCTGTCTTACCAGCCTTACCGATCCTGCGTCGTCGAAGTCGACGTCGGTGCTGGCCTCGAAGTCGGCCGGCGACCATGCTGCCTGGGCGTCGATCGCCGCCAAGGCAGCGCGCTCGTCCTCAGTGGCCCCGTGGACCTCGAAGGACAGCGCGTCCGAGCTGTCGTAGCTCAGCGCGACGCAGGCAGCGGGACCGTCGACCGCCAAGCGCGTCACGGCGTCCGGGATCAACGTGAGCAGTGCGTCCTCAATGCTCCGGCACGCCGCTTCGAGGTCGAACCCGGCCGGCGGCCGCTCGTAGCGCACCTCGGAGCGGCGGCCCATGACCTCGACGATGCGGACCAGGCCGCGGTCGTCGTGCTCCGCCGTCAGCACCGAAGGCGCCCGGCCGTCGTGCTCAATCTCGACGCGGCTGATCCGCCCATCGGTGTACGCGTACGACTCCCGCCCCGAGCCGCCCCGCGCGACGGTGTCGGCCGAGCGCATCAACCCGTCCAGGAAACGGTACTCGTGCAGGTAGATTGGCCCTTCCGTATCGGAATGCGCCGCCTCAACCACGTCACCGTCGTGGCAGACGAACGTCTCGTAGGACAGGTTGCCGTGAAGAAAGCCGCTGTACTCCTCGATCACCACTATGCGACCGTCGGCGTCGAACCCGATACGCAGGACATCCCGATCCACCGGCGGTCTGGTGTCCAACCGGCGACCAGCCTTGAGTAGATCCCGTTCAAAGTACAACGGACGAAGATCAAGACCAGGCCAGGCGTACCAGTCCCAGCGCCCAACAAGCGCGGACGCCGCTCTCTTCCGGGAGCCGTACTCGCCAGCGAGCTGGGCGAACCGCGCAGCAAGATCCGACATGTCCGAGACCCTACTGGTCGCCTCGCCGCCGTTGCCTACATCCGGACCTGCCGCAGAGCACCCGTCACCGAGGTGTCTGCATCTGGACATGTCGGTGAGTGGAACTGGAATGGCGGGCCCGGCGACGTCAGGGTGTGGCTGCGGCCAGTGCTTGCCTCGCCAAGTCTCGCGCCTCGTCGTCCTCGCTGATGCCGCGCCATCCTCCGCTGTAGAGCAGTCGTTGGTCTTGCTCGGCGGCGCGGTGCAGTAGGTGCGTGAACGTGGTGGCGGCCGGCCCGAGGGCGGCGAGGTAGCGCAGTGCCTGGCGGCTGACCGGCAGTTGCCGACTGTGCCGCAGGGGTCGAGTGCCGCGATGAGCATGCGCCCCGAACTATTAGAGGAACGCCCGGTCGTCGAAGCCGACGTCGGCGATCTATTCTCTGGCTTCCTCATCGCGACAAGCGGGCAAGGGGTGGCATGAGCTACGCAGCGCTGATCCGGCCGGTGATCGACCGGGTGTACGTGGGCCTTCGGAGCACGGGACGAGACCGCATGCGAGCGGTCTATGACCGGTACGACGTTCGGCCCGGCTTCGAGAGCAGCTTCTACTTCGGGTTACTAGCTCGCCCGATGACCGCTGGCAGCTTCGCGGCAGCCACCACCTACTCCGGCTCGGATATGACCGGCGAGCTCGAACAGGGCATGGCGGAGGTTGACGCCGACGGCACGTGGCGGCTGACCGAACGGGGCTGCAAGGTGGCGCTGGCCGTACAGGGTGCCTTGGGTGATTGGGCCGAAGAGTTCTGGGATCGGAAGCCGATCGCGACGATGCCGGGCCTGGACATCGTTCCCCGGCTGGCGGATCTCGTCGGTCGCCTGTTGAAGGCAGGCCAAGCCACCGGCGGCCCGGCTTTCCGAGCGATGGCCCCGGTGTACGAGCCATCTGACGCCACCCCGGCCGTTCGCCTGACCTCCCGGCTGGGGGCGCTGCGTCATCACCGGGCTGACGCACATCGAGCGGCCTGGGCCGCTGCGGGACTCACCCTGGCACAGCTGAGGGCGCTGACACTTCAGGACCCGCAACGGCAAGCCATCGAGGAAGCGACCAACCGGCTGGACGAGCCCATCTACCAGGCCCTGTCAGTATCCGAAAGAGACGAGCTACTCGCCGGTCTGGGAGCACTTCCCGGGTGATGTGGCAGACGGCGGACGCGACCGGCTCTACTAGCCGGCAGCTAACAAGGCATGCGGATCTGGCGCCGTCCGTGCGTGCTGGCCGATCGAGGCAATCACGCTCGGTAGCTGTCCTCTGAGTCGATCGGGCATCCTGAACTGCCGAGATGAGGGCCATCGCCTGTCGCCGGTCGTGGCCCCTTGACTTCGGCCGCTGTCAGCTGTGTGCTCGGAGCTTACCCAGCTCGTCTTCGAGGTGAGCGAGGATGGCTGCTGGGTCTGGTGCCCGGGTCAGGGACCGACCGATGACGATGTGCGTTGCGCCGGCGCGGATCGCGGCCGTGGGATGCGCCGGTCGGGCGTGCTCGCTTGTGGTCCCGTTTATCCCGGCCTGCAAGGTCACTCCTGGAGTGACGATCAGCATGTCCGGGCCGAGTTCCGCGCGCAGCGACGCCGCGTCCTGCGGTGAGGCGACCACTCCGTGGCAACCGGCGCGCTGTGCCAGTCGGGCCAGGCGGGTTCCTGCTCCTCGATCGTGGCGCTCAACCCGATGGCGGCGAGGTCGGTGTCGGTGAGGCTGGTGACGACGGTCAGCGCGATGACGTGCAGTTGCGGGAAGTCGGCGGCTGCGCGTACCGCGGCCTCCATGATTGTGGGGCCTCCCATGGCATGCACGGTCACCATGGTGGCGCCGAGCCGGCCGGCTGCGCGGACGGCACCCGCAACAGAGGTAGGGATCTCGAACAGCTTGAGATCCAGGAAGACATCCTTGCCCTCACCGACCAGTTGGGCCACAAAGGCCGGGCCGGCGACGGTCAGCAGTTCCAGGCCCACCTTGTATGACTGGCCGGCGTCACCCAGGCGGTCAACGATCGCCTGGGCGTCGTCAACGGTGTCGAAGTCGAGCGCGACGATGATGCGGCGTGCCGTGTTCACCCGCTGATCCTGCCGGTTCGGCAGTGCAGCTGTCACGCCGGCAAGGAGGACTCCAGGTCACGACGGGTGAGGGCGGCGCGTAGCCACAGCGCTTCGGCCGCGAGATTCTCCCGTCCACCCTGCTCGCGATCGATGGCGCAGACCACCGAGTCAACCTTGGCGCCATTGGCCCTCAGCTGCCGGCACGACGCCAGTAACGCCCCGCCGGTGGTCACCACGTCCTCGATCACCACGACCCGCCGGCCGTCCACGGGGCCGCCCTCGGCCGCCTTGCCGGTGCCGTACTCCTTGGCCTGCTTTCGAACGAAGACGGTCGGCAGCCCGGTCAGCTGCGACATCACCGTCGCGATCGGTATGCCGCCCATCTCCATCCCAGCCAGCACGTCGCACTCCGGCAGCAAGGCGACCATCGCCTCGGCCACCTCGCGCAACAGGCCGGGCTGCGCCTCGAACAGGTACTTGTCGAAGTATTCGCCGCTTACCTGCCCTGAGCGCAGGCGGAACGACCCGGTCAAATGGCACGCTTCGTAGACGCGACGCGCGAGCGGGGAAGTCACGCATCCAGCCTCGCATCCCGCCTTGGGGAGCAACCAGCCGCCCAGGACCCTGCCCGGTGTGGCCGCCCGAACTTACTCTCATGTGTCGCTGGTCGGGTGCGCTCTGCGCCGTGTGACTACTTCCCTGGGTTTTCGGCGCAGCCAGCGACCTACCGCGCGTGGATCGATATCCGGTCCGGCACGCCACCTGGTAGGCGAACAGCCCAAGGGCCGTCGTGGTTCAACACGATCGCAGTCGGGCACGCCACGGATGATCCGGATAGACCAGACCGAGCGTCGCGTCCAGCCAGCCGCGTTCCGCCCGGGACAGCAGCGGAAGCACAGCGATGAAATCAGCCTCGTCCTTATCCCGCGTGTGCTTCGCCTTGAACAGCAGTACGGCCTCGATAGCCAGGTACGGGATTCCGTCGTCTGTACGTCTGATGATCTCGCGGTACGGTCGGCGGATCCGCTGCTCGTCGCGGCGGCAGATCCAGACGTCTCCATCGTGCGGCTCGCGGAAGACGTCGAAGCGCCACTTGCCCGCCGCCGGGTCCCAGGCCCAGGTCTGGTGAGAGTCGCCGGCCAGCGCCTCGGGCGTCAGCGGCACCAGTACGCCCTCGCCCGCAGGCACCCAGAAATCAAGCTCGGGGAACAGCGGCGGCAACAGAGCGAAATGCGCTGCCGGTACGGCGATCTCCAGGTCCTCGTGGGCGCGGGTCTGCTCGCCGCGGAACAGATCCACCGACCAGCCGGCCGCGACATACCAGGGAACTCGCAGGTCGCGGAGACGTTCGGCAAGCCGGCGCGGGTGCCAGGCCTCCCATGCGTCGGCATCGGGATGGTTCACTGCGGCGAGCATATGGCCGACGGCCGCTCCAGTCGAGTGGGTGGACCGATGAGCCGGTGGAAACCGTGGCTGCTGTAGCCAGAATGGATCATGAACCGGCGCGCCATTACGTCCGCTCATGGCCGCCGAGTGCGCGGAGTGGGAGGCCAGTTGGATCAATAGCCTGGTTGACCGCCAGCGGCCAGCCGGGCCGCCGCCGCGGCAGGCGTGTCGTCGTAGCCGGGCCGGGCCACAAGCACCGACTGAAAGAAGTGGCCTTGCTCCTCAGCCGGGTCGTCGTCCGCGGCGAACGGCCGCCACAGTGCGAGATACAGCTCTGGTGCGGTGAACGCGTCGTCGTCCTCGTTCGACACGAGGTCAATGTGGCGACGCAGCCGCTTCACGACCTCCAGCGTGGCAACGCCGAAGACGTCAACGTCGCGGTATCGCACCACGTAGCGTTCGTGCGGACGCCACACCTCGATCGCATTGACCCGGCCCCGTGTCGGCCCAACCCCGAAACCCACACTGAACCCGAGCCCACTCGGCAGGTGCACGGCCAGCTCACCCGAAGCGGTCGGCACCAGCGGTCCGAGAGTCTCGAGAGCAACCCGGGCCTCCTCGGTAGTCATCCCGAGCCGGAGCGGACCAACCCCGTGTGGCGGCTCGAGTACGAACTCCATCCGCTGATGATCGCAGGCCGCTCATCTGGGAAGAAGCCCGACCGGTCGCATCGGACGCCTTGTCGTGGCGTCCGCCTCTGGCCGCCGTGCGTGCGCCGGGCCGTCGGTATCGGTTTGGCTGGTGCAAGCCGGCCGGCAGCGCCCTCCTGGCTTCGTTCCGGACAAACGTGTGGTGTGCTGAGGTCCCGGTCGCGCACACTGGCGATCATGCTGGCTTCATGTCGGAGCGTCACGGATCTGGTCGCCGCATATGCGCGGGGAAAGCGGATCAAACTCCTGTTCTTCTGGGGGCACAAGCCGGAGCGCGACGGCGGCCTCGGCACCGGATGCTTGAGCCAGTGGTGGCCATCGCCTTTCACGGTCGACGGGGTCGTGTTCGCGTCCGCCGAGCACTACATGATGTGGCGCAAGGCCACCCTGTTCGATGATGAGGCGATGGCCGAGCGGGTCCTCGCCGCGCCGCATCCCCACGCGGCCAAGACGCTCGGTGGCCGGGTTGCCGGCTTCGATCAACAGACCTGGGACGAGCACCGCTTCGACATCGTCGTAGCCGGCAACCTGGCCAAGTTCGGACAGCACGCAGCACTGCGCACGTTCCTGCTCGCTACCGGACGACGGGTTCTCGTTGAGGCCAGCCCGGTGGACCGGATCTGGGGCATCGGGCTGACTCGAGACGACCCCGCCGCCGCCGATCCGGCTCGGTGGCGAGGCCTCAACCTGCTCGGGTTCGCGCTCATGCACCAATGCCCACGGCGGAACGTCTTGAACACGTAGGCGACGGTAGGAAATGCTCAGGGCATGCCTGCGCTGATGGACATCGTGGTCGGGGATTTGCACTTCGCGCTGCGGGTATGGCAAGCCGTTGACGAGTACAAGACGCCCGCCGTGTTGCTCCATGCCACCGGAAAGACTGCACGCGACTGGGACGTGATCGCCTCGGGCCTGTGTGCTTCGCGGACGGTGTACGCCGTCGACCTGCGGGGCCACGGCGCCAGTGATTGGCCCGGCACCTACAGCCTGCAACTGTTCGCACAAGACGTCATCGGCATCCTGGACCAACTGGACATCGGCACGGTGGACTTGGGCGGCCATTCCCTCGGCGGTCTGGTGGCTTGTCGAGTTGCCGCCGAACCGCAGGGACACGTCCGCAAACTCGTACTTGAGGACATCGGTTTCCCGCACCCTCGGCCGCCGGGACTTCCCGACCGTCCTGCGGGGGACCTGCCCTTCGACTGGCACATGGTGGAACAGGTCCGGCCGGAGATCGACGATCCAGATCCAGGATGGGCCGACATCGTCGACCGGATCACGGCACCCACGCTGCTCATCGGTGGCGGAGCAGCGAGCCCGGTCCCACAGGAGCACGTCGCCGAACTCGCCGACCGGTTGGCCGACGCCCAGCTGACGACGATCGCTGCCGGCCATCTAGTTCACGAGACCGTTCCAGAGGAGTACCTCAGGACCCTGATCGCATTCCTTAGCGAGTGATCGACCATCCGCCCATGCCGCCGACCGTGCGCCACAGTACGTGACCGACGACGGCAGGGCCCAGCGTCCCGCCGTGCCGGGAGCGCGTCGTGAATGGCGGTGGTATCGCACCAACCAGGATTGTGAGATAGGTGCCGTGAACGAGCGTCCTCAGCAGACAGACACAGGGGTTACGAGGCGTTCACAAAGCCTTGTAGTTCAGTCAGCGAACGTCCGGTCGCTGGCGCGGTCGGCGATCTTTTTCGACCCAGGCTCCGGCGGGGGCCAGTGCGGTCAGGCCGGCGGTGTGCCGAGCAGCCGTTCGATCAGCCGGGGCTCGCCGGGCCAGGCCGCGAGGATGACGTCTCGGGGTACTTGGCGTGCGGCGTAGCGCAGAGCGAGCGCAACCACGACGATGTCGTCGAGGGGTCCGATGACGGGCAGGAACTCGGGGATCAGGTCGATGGGGCTGGCGACCCAGATCCCGGCGATCAGCACGGCGATCTTCGCCCGGCGCGGCACTCGGGGGTCGGTGCGCAGTCGGCGGACGGTGGTGACGCAGTCGGGGATGAACGCGGCCAGGTCGCGCATGATGCCGGGTGGCAGGCGCCGGGCGAGCAGGATCAGCAGCGCCCAGGAGGCAAGCAGCAGCACGACCGCGATGGCCAGACCGACGAGCCAGTCACGCATGATCACGTGCTCAGCATGTCATCGCCGTCCGGGCGGCGCGATCAGTGGTGCTGGGGCAGCGGCTCCAGGTGCCACTGCATAGCGTTGCGGCGCAGGAGTTGGATCCGGGCGGCTTCGACGTGCTCGACCGGCCAGGCCCGGAGTTCGCGTACGACCGGGCAACGGGCTGGCGGGCCGATCCGGGCGGACATCCGGTGTACATGCACCCCTACCTGCACAGCGATGGTGGCGCGGCTCCGGTCGACGGGGGGCCGGTAACGGACCAGCAGGCCGATCCTTCGACCGGTACGAGATGAGAAGGCGCTCCAGGCACCATAATCCCACGGCGGACCCTGCTGCGTCACTGCGAGTTCCAGAGCGTGGAGCGCGGACGGCGGCATGAGCGCGAAACCACGCCCGTGCACTACGGCGTTCGTGGAGGGGGCTCGGGCGGGCGGCTGCTGGCGTTGTATGAGTTCTTGGCGGCGACAACGCCGGGTTGGATGTGCTCGGGGTCGACGCCGTGGACGTTGAGCGGTGGGTGCAGGCGCTGGACAAGTTCGGTCTCGATGGTCGCCGGCTCCGCGTCTTCCGCCCAGGTCAAGCGCAGGTGCGTGTGCATCCAGGTGGTCAGCCGCGCCTCATCCTCGGGGACCAGGACGACACGGTCGGTCCAGGCCGTCCGGTATCTCTCGGACACCAGAAGCCCGGCCAGGGTACGGCGCAGAGTCGAGCTGCCCGAACGCCTCAGATGGTTGCGCAGGATCCGCCCTCGCAGGCTGGTCGCCCGTCCGAGGTACAGCAGCCGTAACGACGGGACGTTCTCGTTCGGTGGCCCTGGGAGGTCGGGGAAGACCGAGGGCGCAGCCCACCAGGCGTAGACACCGCTGCCACGGCTGAGCCGCTTGGCGGCGACATTGAGTTCGACGGGCACGCCGCAGAGCAGCCGCAGAGCCTCGTCGACCCGGGGTTCGTCGGTGGGGATGTCGTCGGGTCGCCGTTCGGGAATGGTCATCGAAACCATCGTAGGTCCCCGGCAGATCGTGGCCGGGCCCGGAAAGGACCGGATGCCCCGCAAGCGGCACCTGCACCGAACTGGCGGGACGCCGCCCACGCGCTTGGTGCGGCCGATCAGGATGTGTGATCTTGACGGTTTGGCTGGCAAGTGCGGTGACCTCAGGTCGCGTCGAGAAGGTCCCACCGGTTGCCGGCGATGTCGAGGAAGACCGCGACCCGGCCGTAGGGCTCGGTCCGTGGTTCCCGGACGAAGGTGACACCGGCCTCGGTCATCCGTCGGTAAGCGGCGTCGAAGTCGTCGACGCGCAGGAAGAACCCGACCCGGCCGGCTACCTGGTTACCGACAGTGGCACGCTGGTGTTCGCCGTCGGCGCGGGCGAGCAGAATGCCGGTCTGGGCACCCGGGGGCCGCACGACGACCCATCGCTTGGGTCGCCCGTCGTTGGTCAGCGATGGGGAGTCCTCGACGAGGTCGAAGCCGAGTACGGCGGTGAAGAACGCGATCGCCGGGTCGTACTCCTCGACGATCAGGGCAACCAAGTCGATCTGCACCACGGCAGCGTACGCGGGGTCGACTCCTGCTCGCCGTTCGCGCGCACCACCACGGTGCGGCTGCACCGTCTCGTTGCCCGCCGAGCACGCTGGAACCGAGGCCGTTGGTGAGGGCGAGGAGTCCGGCGGCGGCCGTCGCCGGGTTCAGGGCGGTGCCGATCTGGTCGGCCTGCTGCGCGCTGGTCAGTTGCCCGGTGAGCAGTCGTTCGACCTTCTCCGGGTAGGCGGCGCCGTGCCGGGTGGCGAGGTCGGGGTCGGTGAAGACCAAGGTGTAGTAGCCGGTGTAGGCCCTCGTCAGGTCGAGGCTCTCGGCGTCGGTGGGCAGGATCGCCGCGAGTGTGCCGTAGACGACGTTGCGGGGGGTCACCGGTCCCAGGGCGCGGATGCGGCTCTCCACCCGGGGTGGCCAACCGTTTGCCGAGATAGGCCAAGGCGATGAGTGACGTGGTGACGGCAGCGGTTGATCATGTTCGCGGAGGCCACGTAGGCGGCGAGGACGTAGTTGGGTGTCGGTCGAGGTTCTTGCGGGCTCGGTCGTAGCGCATGGTGGTTCTCGGTTCGGCGTGGCGGACGGTGAGGCGCCGCGACGTCGTGGAGCACCCGGGTGGCGAATCTGAGCCGCTGTATCCTCTTCCGGGACACCTATTGTACGACACATAGTACCGGCCGTACTATGTGCCACATGTTAGTGAACGGCGAGTCGGGTGATTCGGCCGAGCGGCAGGCTCAGCTCCTGCGCGGCTGCTTGGACATGTGCCTGCTTGCGCTGCTTGCCGCCGAGCCTGCGCACGGCTACCAACTCGTCCGCCGACTCGACGCCGCTGGATTCGGAACGGTCAGCTACGGCACCGTCTACCCGTTGATCACCCGACTGCACCGCTTGGGACTCGTGGCCAACGCGATGCAACCCAGCCCCAACGGCCCGCCCCGCAAGGTCTATCGGCTCACGGACACCGGCCATGACCGACTGAACGTCTGGCGCGAGCAGTGGACGCAGTTCGCCAGCGTCGTGAACGAAACCCTCGCCGTCCGTCCACCGAATCCGGGAGATCACCATGAGCACGTCGACGCCGGCCGTTGACAACCTCCTCGCCGCCGCAGACCGAGACTGGCGCGCTCTCGGCATTCACCGCCGCGACCGGGCGACCCTTGCTGCCGACCTGCGAATCGAACTCGACGCCGCAACCGCCGACGGGATCGATCCTGCGGAGCTTCTCGGCACTGACCCCACCGGGTTCGCCCTGAGGATCGCCGAGGAAGCCGGCGTGCAGCGGATCCCACCGCGCTACGGCCAGGTGCTTGGCGTGGCCAGCGCCGGCGCAGTGCTCTCCCTCATCTCGGGGTACATCCTGGTCATCGGCCTGCACCAGGCATTCGTGGCGGCATTCGACCTGCCGCGCGATGTGCGCGTACCGGTGTGGCTCGCCGCTGGTGTGTTCTACGGCGGCATCGCAGCGGTCGTCGTCGCCGGCGCCGTCCTCACCGTGCGCATCGCCCTGCGCGACGTACCCCGCATCCGACACACCGCTACGCGAATGACACTGCTGCTGCCGCCCACGATCGCCGCCGCAATCGCCGCCGCAGCCGCATTCGGCTGGGCGCTCGACTTCCCGCTCACCCCACTGGCGATCGGGACCGAGGCCGCGATCGTCCTCGCCGCCTTCCTCGCCGCAACGGCGCTGGCCCGTCGCTGGTCTGTAACCGCGGCGGGCTAAGCCAGCCGATGTAGCGCATCAGCAAACAAAAAGTCACGACATGTAGTTGCCCGGACGTCCATCACGTACCGCCTCGGGCGAGCGCATCGACGTTATCGAGCCGTGCGGCGACCTCGGCGCCCGGCACGAGTCGCGCTTGGTGCAGCCACCACCTCGGCTGCCGATTCCGGACTTCCGCCGATGGCCGGACCTGCTGGGTCGCCGGGGACGGGCCCGCTGAGATCGTCGACGGGTCCGGCATCCGCTGCCGGTACGAACAGAATCCCGCCCGCCGTGGCGACCGCCCCGGCCGTTGCAGCCGGACGGCATCGAGGCCCTGTTCACCCCCGGCGCACAGGTCGAGTACTACGGCCGGCAGCTTCGCCTGTCGGTCCACACCGCTGGCCAGCTTCACCTGCCCTCCGGCCGTTCGGTCGTTGATGATCCTTCCTCATTGGACCTTCGGGCGGCTTGGTCGGCGGGGAAGCCGTACACGCCGGTGGCGATGGGGGGGGCGACGCTGCGGGCGCCGAGTTCGTCGGCTACCTGCAGGCTCCTGCGTTAGCAGGAGGCCAGAATGTCGGCCTCGCCGGGACCGCCCTCCCCAGACCGGCCCGACAGCATGGATGACCCGCCGTACCGGCGGGTCGAGGTCGAACGCCGGGGTAGCCATCGCCTCTCCCGGCTCGCAAGGGCCGATTCACACCCCCGGCCTGCGCCAGCCGAGGCCCGGCCGCGCGGTGAACCGCGCCATCGACACCACCACCGCCGAGCAGTGACTCGTTCGCGGCTGGGACGATGGCGTCCACGTCCTCCCGCGTGATGTCACCCATCACGACCTCGATCACGACCACAACAGATTCCTGGCACACCAGACGACAGCGTGCCGGGCTCACCGTCGCCGATCGGGTGGCCACTTCAACCGGCCAGATCGCCGAACGACCGGGCGGCAATCCGGATGTCGCATCACGATGCTGTCAGTCATCATCATCGCGTGGATGCCCGTCAAAAACTGGCGTGCCGTCGGACTATCCGGTTGTGGCGCATGCGGAATGAGCGCTTTCCATCCGGGTAGCGCGACCGGGTCAGGCGTTGGGTGTCACTCGCGGGTGAGTCCCGGCGGCAGCGCGTCTTCGTCGGGTCGGACCCGGCGGGCGTTGGTCAGGGGGTCGCGTTGGAGGGTGTTGATCAGCGGTTCCGGGCCGCCGACGCAGGTCCAGGTGTCGTCCCAGAGTGCGGAGACCAGCCATGATCGATCGGCGGGGAAGAACAGGTCGGGTAGCGATCCGCGGCCGTGGCGCATGTGACCGGTCCGCCAGGTGAGGGCCTGCTCGGGTCCGGCCTCGACCAGCACGTAAGACCAGTTCCAGTAGAGCGACACCCTGGGAGCGCGGGGAAAGACGATGTCGTGGGCGCCGGTGTCGAGGTAGGCCAGCCACCAGGGCTGGTCGGGGGTCTCGGTGACGAGGTCCTCGACCAGGGCGTGTTCATAGGCGGCGACGGTGACGTCGTCGGCCTGGTGGGTGGTGGCGTAGGCGTCGAAGATCGGCGGGATGGCGGTGGTGATCGAGATGCCGGCAGTGGTGTGACCGGCGATCCACTCCACGTCGGCGGCGGCGCCGGTTCGCCAGCTCCGCCCGTCCTTGCTGACCTGCATACCGCTATTAAAGTCGCTGCGGTGACGGTTGGCGCGGGAAACAGGGTGCCCTCGGTGTGGCCGGCGGCGTAGCCGGCCGCCTCCGGGACAACCGCGACGTGTCGGTTGCGGTTGGGGTTCTGCGATGACGGCAGATGCAGTGGCGTCCACGCATCGGCACGACCGTCCCTATCGCCGCCGTTCCTATGTCACGCGCTGTGACGTCCGGACGGCGGCATGAGCGCGCTCAGCGTGATGACCAGCCGCCGTCGGAGGCGATGGTTTGTCCGGTGACCCAGTCCGCGTCGTCGCTGAGTAGCCAGGTGACCAGACGGGCGGTGTCGGCCGGGGTACTCCAGCGTCCGCCGGGGTTGGTCGCTGCGATGGCGGCTTGCGTCTCGTCGTCGGCATAGCCGGTGTCGTTGGGTCCCGGATTGATGCAGTTGACCGTGATGCCGCGGCCGATGAGGTGGACGGCGAGGCTGCGGGTCAACTCGTGCAACGCCGCCTTGGAGGCGATGTACGGCAGTTCCTTCGGCATCGCGCCGTGGTACTGGCCTGAGGTGAACAGCAGTACCCGCCCGCCCCGGCGAGCGTCATCGTGCTGAGCGGCGAAGGCCTTGACGAGCAGCAGACTAGCCCGGGTGTTGACCGCGAAGGTTAAGTCCAGTTCCGCCGCCGTGAGTTCCTCCAGCCCCTGATCAGCGCTGCGAGCGTGGTTGACCACCACCGCGTCGACGTGCCCGAAGACCGTTCGGGCGGTGTCGACCAGCGCCGCTGGCGCGTCGGGTTCACTCAGGTCCATCGGGACGTGCTCGACTCGGCCCCCTCGGCGCCGCAGTTCATCGGTGAGATCCTCCGGTCCGTGCTCACCTGCACCCCAGCGCTGTTCCACGTCGTAGGGCACCCACGAGTGCAGCAGGACCGCTGCCCCTTGCGAAACGAGTCGCCGGGCGATGGCGGCGCCGATGGCGATGCCACGACTCGCGCCGGTCACGATCACCACCCGGCCACCCAGAGAGGTCATCGTCATTCGCCGATTGTGCAGAAGTCGACTCCTGCCCGCATCCGGATAACTTTGATCCGCTCATCGGCAGGTACGCTATCGAGTCCGCCGATGCTGTCCACGAAGGCTTGAACGCGGGCTGGCGGAGCGCATCGAGCAGGGCGACGCCGCGCTCGGTCGCGATCATCGGGGTGGCCGTGGTGCCGCAGGCCGGCGTCAATCCGCGGATTCGGGGGTTCGAGTCCCTGGCGCGCACCAACGAGCAAGGCCCTGAAATGGTAAAGCTGGTCGGGGCCTTCTTCGCGTACGTGGGTGGCGGCTGAGGGCTGCGGTGACGGTCCTGCCAGGTGCCTGTTGAGGAATCAGCCTGCGGCGTCGTCATCATGCGCGGCGGACGAGCGGAGCATTGGAGGGTAGAGGACGGTGGCCGCTCCGGCTCGGTACAGGGCCGCTGGTCGGCCGACCTCGGAAGCCCGTTTACCCCCGGTCGGGGCGAGAAAGTTCTCCGCGTTCACGACCTTTCGATGGAAGTTGCGGGCGTCGATGGTTGTGGACCAGACGACTTCATAGACATGGCGTAGATCGCTGATGGTGAACGTCGGGAGGCAGAAGGCCGTCGCCAGGGTGGTGTACTCCAGTTTTGCCCGTGCCCGTTCGACGCCGTCGGCGAGGATGCGGTCATGATCGAATGCCAACGCGCTCGGCCGATCGGTGACCGAGTCGATGGGGGCCCACCTGGCGTTGCGGGCATCGGTGCCGGCGACGGGTATGGGCAGGTCGGGCGCGAGCGCCAGATAGGCGACGCTGGCTACCCGGCCGCGTGGGTCGCGCCCTGGTGTGGCGTATGTACGCAACTGCTCCAGATGCAGCCGGCGGCCGTCCAGACCGGCCTCCTCGGCCAGCTCCCGAACGGCCGCTTCGTCGATGTCCTCGTTCGACCGTACGAACCCGCCCGGCAGCGCGAGACGTCCCCTGAACGGATCTTTGCCGCGCTCGATCAGCACGACCTGTAGCTGATCGTCGCGTACGGTCAGCACCACAAGGTCGACCGTTAGTAGCGCGTGCTGCCTGTTCCCGACACCGTTCATCGCCGGATCGTATCCAATCGTCAGGTTGACGAGAACTCACGTTCCGCTATACAGTGGTGGCAGCCTGTTTCTCGTCTATCTGACGAGATTATGCGCTGGTGAGCCTGTTCCCGCGCCGTGGTCGTCGCCTCGTCCGGCTCACTAGTCCCGTCTCAACCAGGGAGTTCTAGATGTCGACTGCTCCTCCAGAAGTTCCGGCGCGGGGGCCCGGGCAGCAGCCCGGATCGACCGTCCCCATCGCGACCTCCGGACATTTCAGTTCAGCCGCCAGCAGCACCGCGACCCGACACCTGAACGCCGGGGCCTACCTCGACGAGCGCTTCTGTCGGCGCAGCCTCGACGAGGTCTACCACCAGCCCGGGCGAGCGGTCGCTCCGTCCTTCGGGTTTGACCTCGCCGTGGTGCTCGGCCACTGCCTGCGAGCCGATCGGATCAACCTCATTAGGGACGTCACCACCATCGTCCTGCTGGTCCTAGCCGCCTGTTTGGGTGCTCCCGGCCTGTTGTTCGGGCTTGGTATCGCCGCTGCAGGCTACGCCCTTGCTGCCACGTGGCGGATCTTGGTCGAGGTGGTGCGCTGGCAACTGACGGACGAAGTGTCACCAAAAAGGCTGATCGGTAATGGGCTGGCCGCTGTGCTGGGCTCGCTGGTGTCGGCGCTGGCATTTCTCACGGCCTTGCCGATAGCGGGTCTCATGGCGGTCAGCGCCGGTGTTGACACCGGGGACGCCTCCGCCGTGCTGGCGTTGTCTGGCGTCGGTGTCACCTTGACTTTCGCGGCGGTCTTCGGTCCGCCCGTAGTGGCGCAAATCGTGAAGTGGCGCTATGCCACAGAAAACGGCCCCGGCGAGCAGCCGGCCCTGGTTCACCAGACGACGCGGATGAACGACCTTCGCTACCAGCAGGAGGGCAACACGACGATATTCTCTGGATATTCACCCTTCATCGGCTCCGGTGTGCGGCTGTCCACGGAGGGGTTCGCGCTGCGGATGATCGGTGATGCGGAGGATTTCGAAAAGCCACGGCCGGAAGGGGAGCGGGAGTACCAGGAAGTCCCATTCGCAGCTGTTGATCTAATCGGTCACGTCGAGCGCAGCGTAGCGGAGTTGGCCTACGCCTCAGATCCGGAGCACCGGTTGGCCGGTCTCACCGTCACCCGCCGAATCTTCACGGCCGGCAGTGAAACCATCCTTTTGAACCCCCGCACCAGCGCATCGGATGTCGAGCGCTTTATCCGCGAGCCGGCGGATGCGAACCGTCATTACCTGGCCTGCCAGGTCAACTCGTGGGACGGTGAATTAGTGACCACCGTCTATGTGCATTACGCCCTCCAGGGGCGCACCCTGTACTTCGAAGTGGACACCTTCGCGCTGGCGCCCTGTCGCGACGAATTCCGTGTCGTGGACGACGTGGCGAGTATCGGTGCTCTGCCATATCTAAAGGTGGCCTGGCGGGCCCTGATGGACGCACCCGCCACGGCAGCGGCGGCACCAAGAAGCCTGTTCCGTGCGGCCTTCCGGGCGCTGTCTCGACAGTCGCGTCCTGCCGACCCTCGCCGGGGGTTCGACCGAGGAGCGCGGCTCAGCGTCCGGGAACTGGCCACTCTCGACATTGTCCGCAACGACTTCCAGATGCAGGACGTCGCCAAGCACAAGAAAATCATCACGCGTCGCGTTGTCGCGGCCACTCTCGACTTTCTCATTACTTGCGGAGTTGACGTGACGGAATTCCGTCAGAGTAGCAGAGTGCTTATCAACAGTGGAATCTACGCCGGGGGAAACATCGGTGACATCTCCGGCATCAGCAATTCCTTCGTTCCTACCACCTCGAGTGGGCCAACTGCGGGTAAAGGATAGGCTATGGGCAGCGACAACACTGGTGCGAATTTCGGTATCCGTGCTGGCGGCAATATCGGAGACATCAGAGACATCAAAGATTCCTTCCAGTCGGTCGGGTCGGCGGCGCCGCACCCCGACGCCCGTACCGGCGGGGACAGCGGTGCCCCGTCCGGCAGGCCGGGTCAGCAGACGCCGCCGGTCGACATCGCGGTGCTCACGGTGCTGTCACCGGAGATGCAGGCGATGACCGACGTGTTCCAACGGGCCACCGACTACCGCCGTCCTGCTCCGAGCGACCAGCGGCGGGTGCATCAAGCGACGTTCACCACGCCGTACGGCCGGCTGAACGCGGTGCTGATGCAGACCATGGACCGCAACCAACGGTCTGCGGCCACCGCCTACGCCTTCCTGCGACAAGTTCACCGGCCCAGACTGGTGGCGCTGGTCGGTATCGCCGGTGGGATCAGCGAGCGCGTTGACGTCGGCGACGTGGTTATCGCGGATCAGGTCATCTACTACGACGAGCGGCGGACGGCGGCGAACATTACCTACCGGCGGGGGGAGGCCACGGCGGTGCCGGCACGGATGAGCCTGAGCCTTAGTGACTTGTTCAGCACCCGGGGAGAGCCGTTCGTGCTCCCGTCAGTGGAGACGAGGACCTTCTTCAAAGTCGTCCGTGGACCGATCGGTTCGGGCGGCGCGGTGATCACGGACGAAGCCTCCGACATCCGCGCGTACCTGCAGTCGTTTCATGAGAAGTGCCTCGCCGTCGAGACCGAGGCGGGCGGCCTGGTCCAAGCGTTCCGGGAGGATCTAGACGCCAACGCGGACGCCGTGAGCTGGGTGGTGGTCCGCGGTGTTTCCGACCACGCGGACGCGGCCAAGGGGCATCGCGATCACGACCTGGCGGCCAGGCACGCGGGTGTGGCCTTCGAGAGTCTGCTGCCTTTCCTGGGACATTCATCTACGTGATCTTTGGTTGCTCCGTCCACGGGTGACAAGCGGCCAGAGGCGACAAGCGGCCAGGGCGGCGGGCAGTCAAGTCGTCTGCCGCCCTGGTACCGCTCCGACAAGTGAGAAGGGTGAAGTCGTCATGTTGTCCCATACACCCAAGCCGCGTACCTCCACCGTACTGACCCGCCGTCACCTGCAGACGGGTCTGACGGTCAGCATCGCCTTGGTCATCGGGGTGCTCGGCGTATTCGATGTCGTGGACCCGTCGACCGTGGCGGCCGCCACCCTGGCCACGCTCGCGCTATTGGCTTTCGACCTGGCTGGGGAACGGCGGGATCTGGCCCACGTGGTTCCGCTCCTGACGCGGGTGGTTCGGGCGCTGCACCGCCTACCCGGCGAGCTGCTGGGCGAACCGCGACTGGCCGCGTCAACATCCGGTCTCAACATCGACCTGGCCGGCGCAGCCGATGTCCGGCTGGTAGGGGTCACGCTGGGCAGGACTCTGCGCAATATCGCCGAACCACTCGCCCGACGATTGGCGGACGGAGCGCTCGTGCGGATCGCCGTCATCGACCCGGCGACATCCGCGCCGGCCGAGGCGGCGCGACGTGCCACCCTCCCGGACGATCGGGGCATCTTCACCAACCGCCTCCGGCCAACCCTGGATCTGGTGCGTGAGGTTGCCGAGTCGGCTCGCGGGGCGGGGCGGATAGAGGTCCGGTTGTTGCCGTTCGTACCTTCCTTCGGCCTGATCATGGTCGACGCGGAGGAGGAAGCGGGACGGTTGTACGTTGACGTCTATTCGCACCGGCCGGCCGGTGCCGAGCCGGTCCTGGCTCTGACGAAGGCGGGCAGCCCTCAGTGGTACCGGCACTACCTTCGGGAGTTCGACCACATCTGGGCTCATGGCCACCCCATCGACCTTTTGCCTGCCGAACCAGTGCCGTGTCCGGTGTGATCGCCCTCGTTCAGCGAGAATCGGCGTGTCGCTCATCCATAGTGGTGGTCCGGAGGCTCCGGCGAACTCGCGGCAGCCGGTGCTCAACCGTGCGGCCTGGAGTTTTCTGGCCCGTCACTCCACGTATGAGTTGCCGATCATCGTCGGCCCACCATACGACCGGGACATCGGCGGGTACGTCGAGATCGGCGGCCAGCGGCCTGACGACATTCCGTTTGACGACTACTGGCCGACTGGCCCGGGTAGGCCAGGTTACATCGGTGGCGCGGGGCCGGCGGCGCAGACGACGATCTGCGGGTGGCCGCCGGCCCTCGCCCAGATTTCGCCGGTTCGCCGGCTCGCTGCTCGGGGCCGGTTGAAAGCTCTCGAACCGTACCCGGCTGAGCCAGCCCGGGGCCGGCAGGTCGCTTAGCCTGAATCCGTGGACCGGGCCTGTGTGTGAAGCTGTCGGAGGCGGCGTGGAAATGACGAGAGTGCCCTCTGAGCTCCGTCACGCTTGCTCGCCGAGCCATCGGCTCAGGCAGGTTGCCAGGGCGCTGGTTGGTCCAGCTGGATGAGGTGGCCGGCGCCCTCGACCAGTCGTGTCTGTGCCCCGGAAATGATCGCGCGCAGCCGGTGGGCGCGGTCGACGGGGATCCACGTGTCCTGCTGCCCCCAGACCAGCATCATCGGGATGTCGATCTCGGAGTACCGGGGTTCGACCTCGTCGGTGTAGCGCTGGTCCGCCTGAGCGATCTGACGATAGAACGCAGCCTGTCCCTCAGCGCCACGCCACGGCGAGACCAGCATCCCATGGCGCCCGACGTCGGGCCGACGTGACTGGCTCCGGCAATGTAGGAACGCACCACACCTTCGTGGATCGACGGCGGCACGGCGCTGAACACGTCGGCGTGCTCCCGGACCAACCGGAAGAAGTCCGAAGCCCATGGCGCCAGGGCCACGACGTCAACCAGCGCGAGCGACGCGAAGACAGCCTCGTGCAGCAGGTAGGCCCGCAGCGCTACCCCCCTCCGTAGTCGTGCGCGACGACGTGCGGCGAGCGGACATCCCAATGAGCAAGGAGGTCGGAGAAGAGCGCGCCCTGGACGTCGAGGGAAACGGGGTGTTCGGCCCGCTTCGACGACTGCCCGTACCCCGGCATGTCCCACAGGTACACCGTGTAGTAGCTGGCGAGCGCCTCCGCGTGCGCTCGCCAGAGCTCGGTGACAGAACACGACATCAGGACCGGACCCCAACTGCTCCCAGAGCACCGCGCGGCCCCGTCAGTAGAACGTCTCGCTCAGCAGGGGCACCATGTTTGCACACGTCGTGATCTCCGGACCTGCCGAGCGGCCGTCACCGTCGGTGCTGCTGCTCGAGCACTTCGTCGGCGGTGAAGTCCGGGTTGGCGTCGAGACCGGCGGCGATCTGAGCCGGCAGCGGGTAGGCATGTTCGACAGGCAGATGGGCTGCTGCCGCCTGTTCGTCGCCGCTACGCAGAAGGTCCCGGATCAGGTGCACCGTGGGGGTGACGTCGGTGATGGCAACGACCCAGTCGTCGACGTACCGGTCGACAGCCTCGCCGGACAATTCAACCTGCAGCGACCGGTACGGCAGCGCCTTCAGATGCAGCGATCGCTGCGAATCCCACTGGACTCGGACCGGGCTGGTCTTTAGTTGCCGTGACCAGGTCGCCTTGTCGCCGTGCAGGTCTCGGTCGTAGTGACTCAGGCAGGCTCGCGCCAGCGCCCACTCAAATCCGTCCCGCGTGATGTCGATGGACAGCACGCGCTCCTGCCCTGGTTTGCCGGCCCAGCCGCAGCGGTCCACCGAGTTTTCACACCAGCGCCAGCGCCAAGCCGAAATGAATCCGCGCCGGCACCCGCATCTGCCGCGGACCGAGCGGCACGGTACGTGACCGAGGAGGGGCAAAGCCTCCCGACGGCTCGATCAAGCTCACCGGATGACAACCCCGATGGTTATCACGCCGCTTACGGTCGACCGGTCGAGAGCTTGTTGGGCGCTCGGAGAGCCGTACACCAGGCTGGGGTTCCGCTCGGACTACTGGCTGTACGCGACCCTGGTCGCGAACACCTACCCGGTCGTCATCGGTTGACGGACGGGTCGTCGGTAGTGTGATTGCCTTCCGACGCCGGGTCGACCCGTCCGAGATCTGCCTTCAGACCCGCCGACCGGGCCGCGCACCGGGCCTGGCTCGGGCTTCGCCAGCGTTCCACGGTTCGGCCGATACGAGGACGGGTGTGCCGGGGGGGGGGGGGCGGCCCCCCGGCGGCCCCCGGGGGGGGGGGCGGGGCGGGGGGCGCGGCCGCGCCGGGCGCC
>NZ_JBXUOW010000068.1:0-26438 GCF_057196645.1 Micromonospora sp. ATLC16 | reverse complement strand
TTTTGCGGGTAGACAAAACAAAACAACCCCCCCCCCCCCCCCCCCCCCCCCCCCCCCCCCCCCCCCCCCCCCCCCCCCCCCCCCCCCCCCCCCCCCCACGAGTCGCCGGTGGACAGCGGTCGCGCCGAGCTGTTCGGGCGTGACGCCGTCCGGTCGGTGGCCGACGACGCCGGCCGTGGGTCCGGTGGCCGGTGCCGACGACGCGGTCGGGGCGGTGGCATGGGGTAGCCGATCGGCGGGTGGGCCTGCGACCATGCAGTCCGTTACGGAGCTGTTGCCGGGAGGTGTCTTGACGACATCGGATGTGAGCGTTAACACTGAGGTCCGTCATCGGCCGGAGGTGGAGATGAGCGGTGTGACAGCGGGCGACAAGTACGTCGTCGGCGTCGACTACGGCACCCTGTCGGGGCGGGCCCTGGTGGTCCGGGTCCGCGACGGTGCCGAGCTGGGGACCGCGGTGCACGAGTACCGCAACGCGGTGATGAGTTCAGCGCTGCCGGACGGGGGTACGCCGCTCCCGCCGGACTGGGCGTTGCAGGATCCCGAGGACTACCGCGACGTGCTACGCCACGCGGTGCCGGCGGCCGTGGCCGCCGCCGGAGTCGACCCGGGCGATGTCGTCGGCATCGGCATCGACTTCACCGCGTGCACCGTGCTGCCGACGCTGGCCGACGGCACGCCGTTGTGCGAGGTGCCGGAGTTGCGGCAGCGACCGCACTCGTGGGTGAAGCTCTGGAAGCACCACGCCGCCCAGCCGCACGCCGACCGGATCAACGCGCTGGCCCACGAACGTGGCGAGCCCTGGATCGGTCGCTACGGTGGCAAGATCTCCGCCGAGTGGCAGTTCGCCAAGGGCCTGCAGATCCTGGAGGAGGATCCGGAGGTCTACCACCGGGCCGAGCGGTTCATCGAGGCGGCGGACTGGATCGTCTGGCAGTTGTGCGGGGTCGAGACCCGCAACGTCTGCACCGCCGGCTACAAGGGCATCCGCCAGGACGGCAGCTACCCGTCGGCGGACTACCTTACCGCGCTCAATCCCGGTTTCGGTGACTTCGTCGCCAAGTTGGACGGTCCGCTGATGCCGCTCGCCGCCCGGGCCGGTGGACTGACCGACCGTGCCGCGGCCTGGACCGGCCTGCCGGAGGGGATCGCCGTCGCGGTCGGCAACGTCGACGCGCATGTGACCGCCGCCGCCGCCCAGGCGCTCGACCCGGGCCGGCTGGTGGCGATCATGGGTACGTCGACCTGCCACGTGGTCAACGGCACCCATGCCGCCGAGGTGGCCGGGATGTGCGGGGTGGTCGACGGCGGCATCAGCTCCGGGGCGTGGGGCTACGAGGCCGGGCAGAGCGGTGTCGGCGACATCTTCGGCTGGTTCGTCAAGCACGCCGCTCCGGCCGGCGTCGACTCGCACGAGCGACTCACCGAACTGGCCGCCGCGCAGCCCGTGGGCGCGCACGGTCTGGTAGCGCTGGACTGGTGGAACGGCAACCGGTCGCTGCTGGTCAACCACGACCTCAGCGGTCTGATCGTCGGGCTGACCCTGGCCACCCGTCCGGAGGACGTCTACCGGGCTCTGCTGGAGGCGACGGCGTACGGCACCAGGATGATCATCGAGGCGTTCGTCGAGGCCGGTGTGCCGGTCGACGACCTGGTGATCGCCGGTGGGCTCACCTCGAACGAGCTGCTGATGCAGATCTACGCCGACGTCACCAACCGGCCGTTGGGCATCATCGGTTCCGCGCAGGGGCCGGCGCTCGGCTCGGCGATCCACGCCGCCGTGGCCGCCGGCGCCCACCCCTCGATCCTTCACGCGTCGCAGGCGATGGGGCGGATTTCGGCGGCGGTCTACCAGCCGGACCCGGACCGGGTACGCGCCTACGACGCCCTCTACGCCGAGTACCGGGCGCTGCACGACCACTTCGGTCGCGGGGCCAACGACGTGATGCTGCGCCTGCGGGCGATCCGCAACGCGGCAGTGGACTCGGCGACGTCGCCGCAGGAGGTCTTCGCGTGAACGTCGAAGTGAGCCGACAGATCAGCGAGTTGCGCGAGAGCGTGGCCCGGCTGCACGGCGAACTGACCCGGTACGGTCTGGTCGCCTGGACGGCCGGCAACGTCTCCGCCCGGGTACCGGGCCACGAGCTGATGGTGATCAAGCCGAGCGGCGTCGACTACGACGACCTGTCGGCCGACAACATGGTGCTCTGCGACCTCGACGGCGTGCCGGTCGAGGGGGAACTGTCGCCGTCCAGCGACACCGCGGCGCACGCCTATGTCTACCGCGCCATGCCCGAGGTGGGCGGCGTCGTGCACACCCACAGCACGTACGCCACCGCCTGGGCGGCGCGGGGCGAGTCGATCCCGTGCCACCTCACCGCGCAGGCTGACGAGTTCGGCGGGGAGATTCCGGTGGGCCCGTTCGCCCTGATCGGCGGCGACGACATCGGCAAGGGGATCGTCAGCACCCTCACCGGGCACCGCTCGGCGGCGGTGCTCATGCGCAACCACGGCGTCTTCACCATCGGGCGTACCGCCCGGGCCGCGGTCAAGGCCGCGGTGATGTGTGAGGACGTCGCCCGAACCGCGCACCTGACGCGTGCGCTCGGGCAACCGGTGCCGATGGCGCAGGCCGACATCGACGCCCTTCACGACCGCTACCAGAACGTCTACGGCCAACGTTCCTCGCCTCCGGCGAATTCCTGACCGATCCGGCGATCCGGGTCGCCCGGCACCACCTGAGACACAGATTTCGCACCAACAGCGCTGGCTGCTCGTGCACCTCCGTGGCCGGCGTGGACAACCGCACCCCACCCGAGGAGATCCGATGAGGAACATGCGAATGCCCATGGCGCGTCGGCGCGCCATCGCGGTCGTCGCCGCCGTGCTGCTCGCCGGCGGCGTGGCGGCCTGCGGCAACAGCGACACCGGCGGCGGCGAAGGCGGCGACGACGGCAAGCTCGTCCTGGGCTTCTCCCAGGTCGGCGCAGAGAGCGGCTGGCGTACGGCCAACACCAACTCCATCAAGGAGGCGGCGACCGAGGCCGGCATCGAGCTGAAGTTCGACGACGCGCAGCAGAAGCAGGAAAACCAGATCAAGGCCATCCGCAACTACGTCCAGCAGAAGGTCGACGTGATCGCCTTCTCGCCGGTGGTGGAGTCGGGCTGGGACACGGTGCTCAAGGAGGCCAAGGACGCCGGCATCCCGGTCATCCTGACCGACCGGGCGGTGGACTCCGCCGACAAGTCGCTCTACGAGACCTTCCTCGGCTCGGACTTCGTCAAGGAGGGTCGGCTCTCCGGTGAGTGGCTGGTGGAGAACACGAAGGACGCGACCGGCGACGTGAACATCGTCGAGTTGCAGGGCACCACCGGGTCGGCCCCGGCCAACGACCGGAAGCAGGGCTTCGCCGAGGCGATCGCGGCCGACCCCAAGCTGAAGGTCATCGCTTCCCAGTCCGGCGACTTCACCCGCGCGGGCGGCAAGCAGGTGATGGAGCAGTTCCTGAAGGCTCACCCGAAGATCGACGTGCTCTTCGCGCACAACGACGACATGGGTCTGGGCGCGCTGGAGGCGATCACCGCGGCGGGCAAGGAGCCGGGCAAGGACATCACCATCATCACCATCGACGCGGTCAAGGACGGGATGCAGGCCCTGGCCGACGGGAAGTTCAACTTCATCGCGGAGTGCAGCCCGCTGCTCGGCCCACAGCTGATGGACCTGGCCAAGAAGGTGAACGCCGGCGAGGAGGTGCCGCCGCGGATCGAGACCGAGGAGACCACCTTCACCCAGGAGCAGGCCAAGGAGGCCCTGCCCAACCGCAAGTACTGATGACGCAGGGGGCCGCCGCACCGGCGTGGCGGCCCCGCCGCGTCGCCCATTCTGACGGACTGGGCGTCCGGCCCGACGTCCCATGCCACGCCGCCCGGCCGGCCCGCTGGCCGGGCGGGCGGCGTGCGGGACAACTGGCCCTTCCGCATCGATGAAAATTAGAAGAGGATCGATGGGATGACGGATAGTCGTCCGGTCCTGACGATGACCGGGATCAGCAAGTCCTTTCCCGGGGTGCGCGCACTCCACAATGTCGACTTCCGGCTCCTTCCTGGCGAGGTGCACGCCCTGATGGGCGAGAACGGCGCCGGCAAGTCGACCCTGATCAAGGTGTTGACCGGCGTCTACGGCATTGACGAGGGCAGCGTCACCCTCGACGGCGAGCAGGTGGCCTTCAACGGACCGATGCAGGCCGCCGCGGCCGGGGTCAGCACGGTCTACCAGGAGGTCAACCTCTGCCCGAACCTGTCCGTGGCGGAGAACATCTTCATCGGCCGGGAGCCGCGCGGCTTCGGCGCCATCAGCTGGGGCGAGGTGCGGCGGCGCGCCCGACAGCTGCTTGCCCGCCTGGACCTCGACATCGACGTCACCGCTCCGGTGGCGAGTTACTCGCTGGCGGTGCAGCAGATGGTCGCGATCGCCCGAGCGATCGACGTGCAGGCCCGGGTGCTGATCCTCGACGAGCCGACCTCCAGTCTGGACGCCGGCGAGGTCGCGCAACTGTTCCGGATCATGCGGCAGCTGCGTGACGAGGGCATCGCCATCCTCTTCGTGACCCACTTCCTCGACCAGGTCTACGGCATCGCCGACCGGATCACCGTGTTGCGCAACGGCACCCTGGTGGGGGAGTACCCGATCGACGAGCTGCCGCAACTGGCGCTGGTGGAGAAGATGATCGGCAAGGAGCTCGACGTCCTCGAACGCGTCGACGAGCAGCCCCGGCCGGCGACGTCGGCGGTCGAGAGCGGTGCCCCGTTCGTTCAGGTGTCGCAGCTCGGCCGCAGGGGCGCGGTCGCCCCGTTCAGCCTGACCATCCACGCCGGCGAGGTGGTCGGCCTGGCCGGGCTGCTCGGCTCCGGGCGCACCGAGGTGGCGCGGCTGTTGTTCGGTGCGGATCGGGCCGACCGCGGCGAGGTGCAGGTGAACGGTGCCCGGACGGGCCTGCGCAACCCGGTGCAGGCGATCGAGCAGGGCATCGGCTTCTGTTCGGAGAACCGTCGGGCAGAGGGGATCATCGGCGACCTGTCGGTCGGGGAGAACATGATCCTGGCCATGCAGGCCGCCCGGGGCTGGCTGCGCCCGGTCCCACGTCGCCGCCAGGACGAGCTGGTCGACCGGTACATCCAGGCGTTGAGCATCCGTCCGGCGAACCCGGACATGCCGGTGCGCAACCTCTCCGGCGGCAATCAGCAGAAGGTCCTGCTGGCCCGCTGGCTGATCACCGAGCCGCGACTGCTCATCCTCGACGAGCCGACGCGGGGCATCGACATCGGCGCGAAGGCCGAGATCGAGAGGCTGGTGGTACAGCTCTCCGACGGTGGCATGGCGGTGCTGTTCATCTCCGCCGAGTTGGAGGAGGTGCTGCGCCTGAGCCACAAGATCGCGGTGATGCGCGACCGGGAACTGGTCGCCGAGTTGGACAACGACGACACTGTGGATGCCGACCGCGTCATGCAGACCATCGCCAGCGGAACCGAGCGTGAGGAGGCGAGCCGATGAGCGACGCCGGGAACCGCTTGCGTGCCATGCTCGGCCACCGGCTGTTCTGGCCGGTCGCTGTGCTCGTGGTCATGTTGGCGGCGAACACCGTCTACCGTCCGGGGTTCCTGGCCGTCGAGGTCAACGACGGTCACCTGTACGGCACCCCGATCGACATCCTGCGGTTGAGCGCCCCGCTGATCCTGGTCGCGCTGGGGATGACCCTGGTCATCTCCACCGGCGGCATCGATCTCTCGGTCGGCTCGACCTGCGCGATCAGCGGAGCCATCGCCTGTCTCTACATCAGCCGGGCACCCGACCAGGACAATCTGGTCACCGTACTGACCGCGCTCGCGATGGCGCTCGGGGTCGCGCTGGTGCTCGGTGCCTGGAACGGGGTCCTGGTCTCCGTCATCGGCATCCAACCGATCATCGCCACCCTGATCCTGATGGTGGCCGGCCGGGGTCTCGCACAGCTGATCGCCGAGGGTCAGATCATCACCATCAACTCCGGTCCGTACCGGGCGATCGGGCTGGGACACCTGTTGACCCTGCCCCTGGCGATCTTCATCGCCTTGGCCGCGGCACTGCTGGTCGCGGCGTTCACCAGGCGCACCGCGCTCGGCATGATCGTCGAGTCGGTGGGCGGCAACCGGGAGGCCAGCCGGCTGGCGGGCATCCGGTCCGGTCGGATCGTCTTCCTCGTCTACGTGGTGAGCGCCGCCTGCGCCGCGATCGCCGGGTTCATGATGACCGCCAACGTCTCCAGCGCCGACGGCAACAACACCGGCCTGTGGGTGGAGTTGGACGCGATCCTCGCCGTCGTCATCGGCGGTACCTCGCTGGCCGGTGGCCGGTTCTACCTCGGCGGCACCATCCTCGGCGCCCTGATCATCCAGACCCTCACCACCACGGTGTACGCCATGAACATCTCACCCCAGACGGCACTGCTGTTCAAGGCGGTCGTCGTCATTGCCGTCTGCCTCATCCAGGCGCCGGCCTTCCGGGCGAAATTCCGCCGTCGACGGCCCGGGACACCGCCGCCGCCCCAGTCGTCTCCGCAGCGGCAGAAGGAGCAGGTGCCGGCGTGACCAGTCTCCCGATCTCCGTTCCGAGTTGGGCCAGGCTGCCTCGGCGGCACATGCCGGTGCTGGCGACGTTGGCGCTGCTGCTGGTGATGTACGGCATCGGTGTGTCCCAGTACCGGGCCTTCTCGAACATCCAGGTGGTCTTCAACGTCTTCATCGATAACGGTTTCCTGCTCGTCATCGCGGTCGGGATGACCTTCGTGATCCTCACCGGCGGTATCGACCTTTCGGTCGGCTCGGTGGCGGCGATGACCGCGATGGTCTCGGCCTGGTTGTTGCAGTCCGGCCTGCCCGCGTTGCTGGTGCTGGTGATCGCCCTGCTGATCGGGCCGGCGCTCGGGTTCCTGATGGGCTGCGCGATCCATTTCTTCGACATCCAACCCTTCATCGTCACGCTGGCCGGGATGTTCTTCGCCCGGGGCATGTGCACGTTCATCAGCAACGCGTCGATTCCGATCACCGACGGGTTCTGGACCACGATGTCGCAGCACCGGATCGGCGACCCCCGGGGCAACTTCGTCTCGATCAGCGTGCTCGTCGCGTTCGCGGTGGTCCTGATCGCCGCGTACGTGCTGGCGTACACGCGACTGGGACGCAACGTCTACGCGATCGGCGGCAACCCGCAGTCGGCGCTGTTGATGGGGCTGCCGGTGGGCCGGACCCGGATCGCGGTCTACACCATCAGTGGCCTGTGCGCGGCGATCGGCGGGATCCTGCTGTCCTTCTACACGCTGTCCGGCGCCCCGTTGATCGCCATCGGGATGGAACTCGACGTGATCGCGGCCGTGGTCATCGGCGGCACGGTGCTCACCGGTGGCTCCGGGTACATCTTCGGCACGGTGCTCGGTGTGCTGGTACTCGGCGTGATCCAGACCTTGATCACCTTCGACGGCAGCCTCAACTCCTGGTGGACGAAGATCGTGATCGGAGGCCTGCTCTTCGCGTTCATCCTGCTCCAGCGCCTCATCGGCATCCGCTACAAGTGACCGCCCCTCTCGCGGAAGGCAACTCCCATGGCAACACACCCTGCACCCGAGGTCTGGTTCCTCACCGGAAGCCAGGCAATGTACGGCGAGGACACGCTCCGGCAGGTGGCCGACCAGTCCCGTCAGATCGCCGCGCTGCTCGACGAATCGCCGCACATCCCCGCCCGGGTGGTCTGGAAGCCGGTCCTGACCACCAGCGCCGACATCCTGCGGACCTGCCGGGATGCCGCGACGCAGGGGGCGGTCGGGGTGATCGCCTGGATGCACACCTTCTCACCAGCCAAGATGTGGATCTCGGGCCTGGACGCGTTGCAGACGCCGCTGCTGCACCTGCACACCCAGGCCAACGTCCTGCTGCCCTGGGACGACATCGACATGGATTTCATGAACCTCAACCAGGCCGCGCACGGCGACCGGGAGTTCGGGTACATCCAGACCCGGCTCGGGGTGGCCCGCAAGACGGTCGCCGGGCACGTCTCCGACCCCCGCGTGGTCTCCCGCGTCGGTGCCTGGACCCGGGCGGCGGTCGGCTGGTCGGCCATGCGTTCGCTGCGGCTGGCGCGATTCGGCGACAACATGCGCGACGTGGCCGTCACCGAGGGGGACAAGGTCGAGGCGGAGCTGCGCTTCGGCGTCTCGGTGAACACCTACGGGGTGAACGACCTGGTGCAGGTGGTCGACGAGGTGGCCGATGCGCAGATCGACGACCTGGTCAAGGAGTACGACGACACCTTCCGGGTTGCCGCTGAGCTACGTCCCGGCGGCGAGCGGCACGATTCGCTGCGGTATGCCGCCCGGCTCGAACTGGGGCTGCGTACCTTCCTGGACGCCGGTGGCTTCCGCGCCTTCACCACAAACTTCGAGGACCTGGGCGGGCTGCGCCAACTGCCCGGCATCGCGGTGCAGCGACTCATGGCCGACGGCTACGGCTTCGGTGGTGAGGGGGACTGGAAGACCTCGGTGCTGGTGCACACCCTCAAGGCGATGGCCGTCGGCACCGAGGGCGGCACCTCGTTCATGGAGGACTACACCTACGACCTCACCCCGGGCGAGGAACTGGTGCTCGGTGCCCACATGCTCGAGGTGTGTCCCTCGATCGCCGGGGACGTACCGAACGTGGAGATCCATCCGCTGAGCATCGGCGGTCGCGAGGACCCGGTCCGGCTGGTCTTCGACGCCGCGCCGGGGCCTGCGGTGGTGCTCGGCCTGGCGGACATGGGGGAGCGTTTCCGGCTGGTGGCCAACGAGGTCGACGTGGTCTCCCCACCGCAACCACTGCGTCGGTTGCCGGTTGCCCGGGCGGTCTGGCGGCCGCAACCGCACCTGCCCGGCTCCGCCGAAGCGTGGATCACCGCAGGTGCCCCCCACCACACCGTGCTGTCCCAGGCGGTGGGCGTGGAGGAGCTGCACGACCTGGCCGAGATGAGCCGCACCGAACTCGTCGTCATCGACGCCGACACCGATCCCCGGCGGTTCGCCGACGAGCTGCGCTGGAACCAGGCGTACTACCGGCTCGCCCGGGGTTTCTGACCGCCATCCGATGCTGGCGTGGTCGGCCGGCCGTAGGGGCCGCGTAAGCCACGCCAGCGACTGCCCGCGCCTGCGCGTGGCAGGGTCCCCGGCCGGTGCGTCACCCCGTCGGCCGGGGACCGCGAGCAGGCTTCTGTCAGCCGCACGCAGTCATCGATGTTACGTCTTGACGAAGGCCGTGTTATCGCTCACAGTCGTAGTGAAGACGGACGATGTCTGTGGCCGTCCGGGACGCGCCACGTTGCTTTGAAGCTGGTGGTCACCTGACTTCTCCCTTGGGCAGAGCGGTCATGTTAGCGATCACACGCCGCACTTGATCAGCGACGGCGTAGGCCGCAGAGGGACCGTCCTGTTCGTTCTGCTCGCATCCCGAAGGAGAATCATGATTGCCAATGGTGAGGTCCCACGGACCGCGCCGGGCCGGCGCGGCTGGCTGTCGCGCGCGACAGCCATCCTGGCGGCGATGGTGGTGGGCGGCGCCCTCGCCGCGGTGGCGCCATCGCCCGCGGCCGCGGCCACGGTGGACACCAACGCCTGGTACGTGCTGGTCAATCGAAACAGCGGTAAGGCGCTCGACGTCTACAACATGGCCACCAACGACGGGGCGCGGATCACCCAGTGGGCGCGCAACGACGGCGCGTGGCAGCAGTGGCAGTTCGTCGACTCCGGCGGTGGCTACTACCGGCTGCGGTCGCGGCACTCCGGCAAGGTGCTCGACGTGTACAACGTCTCCACGGCCAACGGCGCGTCGATCGTGCAGTGGAGCGACCACAACGGAAGCAACCAGCAGTTCCGGCTGGCCGACTCGGCCGACGGCTACGTGCGTCTGATCAACCGCAACTCCAACAAGGTGATGGAGGTGCAGAACGCCTCGACCGCCGACGGAGGCAACATCGTGCAGTACGACGACTGGGGCGGCGCCAACCAGCAGTGGCAGCTGGTCCAGGTCGGCAACGGCGGTGACCCCAGCACACCCCCCGGTGGCAGCTTCACCAACCCGGTCGTCTGGCAGGACTTCGCCGACGTCGAGGTCATCCGGGTCGGCGAGGTGTACTACATGACCGCCTCCACCATGCACTACTCGCCCGGCGCCCCGATCCTGCGCTCGTACGACCTGGTGAACTGGGAGTTCGCCGGGCACTCCGTACCCCGTCTGGACTTCGGCACCAAGTACGACCTGCCCGCCGGACAACAGGCGTACGTGGAGGGCATCTGGGCCTCCACGCTCAACTACCGGCCGAGCAACCAGACCTACTACTGGGCCGGGTGCATCAACTTCGCCCAGACCCACATCTACACCGCCACGGCCGTCGACGGCACCTGGAGCCGGCACGCCACGCTGCCGCAGTGCTACTACGACGCGGGGATGCTGATCGACGACAACGACACCATGTACGTCGCGTACGGCAACGGCACCATCAGCGTGGCGCAGCTCTCCGCCGACGGCCGCAGCCAGGTCCGGGCCCAGCAGGTCTACCAGACCCCGTCGAGCATCGGCACCCTGGAGGGCGCGCGCTTCTACAAGCGCAACGGCGCGTACTACATCTGGCTGACCCGCCCGGCCAACGGCCAGTACGTGCTCAAGTCCACCAACGGTCCCTTCGGCCCGTACGAGCAGCGCCAGGTGCTGCTCAACATGCAGGGCCCGATCTCCGGCGGTGGGGTGCCCCACCAGGGCGGCCTGGTGCAGTTGCCGAACGGTTCCTGGTACTACATGGCGTTCACCGACGCGTACCCGGGTGGTCGGATGCCGACCCTCGCGCCGATTACCTGGACGGCGGACGGCTGGCCGCAGGTGCAGACGGTCAACGACGCCTGGGGGGTCAACTACCCGAACCCACTGCCGCTGCGCCCGGTCAAGCCGCTCACCGGGGTCGACACGTTTACCGGCACCACCCTCGGTCCGCAGTACGAGTGGAACCACAACCCCGACAACAGCCGGTGGTCGGTGGACGACGGGCTGCGGCTGCAGACCGCCACCGTGACCAACGACCTCTACAAGGCCCGCAACACGATCACCCACCGCATCCAGGGGCCCACCTCGACCGGCACGGTCGAGATCGACTACTCGACGATGCGCGACGGCGACCGCACCGGCCTGGCCATGCTGCGGGACGTCTCGGCGTGGATCGGCGTACGGCGGGACAACGGCGCCACCCGGGTGGTCATGACCAACGGGCTGAACATGAACAGCAACTGGGACACCAGCAGCACCGGCAGCGAGATCGCCAGCGCCGCGGTCTCCGGTGGGCGGATCTGGCTGCGGGCCAACGCCGACATCCGGCCTGGTTCCGGTCGGCAGGCGCGTTTCTCCTACAGCACCGACGGGGTCAACTTCGTGCCGCTGGGCAACGCCCTGACGCTCAACAACAACTGGACGTTCTTCATGGGCTACCGGTTCGCCATCTTCAACTACGCCACCCAGGCGTTGGGCGGATCGGTGACGGTGCGCCGTTTCGAGCTGGCCACGCCATGAGGTGACGGTCGACCGGTCCGGCGCCGTACCGATGCCGGACCGGTCGACACGCACAGAGACCGGGGCCTGTCGCCTGCCCGCCGAGCGGGCGGCGGGCCCCTCCTTCGGTCCGGCGATTGCCGCCGCCGGCAGCCGGGGGGCACGCGGGTGCCGGGTGGGGAGACATCCCCACCCGGCACCCGTCCGCGCTCGCTCAGGCGGCGCGGGACCACTGCATGCTGGCCGCGGAGCCGCACGTACGCTGCTCCAGGGCGGCACCTGGAGCGGTGGATCCGCCGGTCACGTTCAGGCACTTGTTGCTGTTGACGTTGACCAACTGGTGGTACCCGTCGCCGGTCGATCGCCAGCTGAAGACCTGGTTCAGGCCATCGTGGCAGGTGTACTGGATGATCTGCGCCCCGTCGGCGGTGGAGACGTCGCGCACGTCGACGCACTTGCCGCTGTGCACGCTCTGCAGCCGCACGTTGCCGTTGCCGGCGTCGAGGAAACGCCACTGCTGCCAGGCGTTGCCGTTGCTGCTCCACTGACCGATCACCGCGAGGTTGTCGAGGTTCGGCTGCTGGACGTCGACGACCTGCCCGCTGTTGCGGTTGGTGATCCGGTAGGCCGTCGGTGCGCTACCGCCACCGGCGAACTGCCACCAGTTGACGTTGAACAGGCTGCCGCTGCCGCCAGCGAAACGCAGGTAGAGATCGTGCGTACCGGTGGCTCCGCTCACCCCGCAACTGGTGGTCGTCCAGGTCTGCCAATCGCCGGTGCCGGCCACCGTGCAGGTGCCCACGAGCGGGCCGGTGGCGCTGTCCAGCCGTACCTCGATCCGGCCGCCGCTGGTGGCCGAGGCGACCCGCGCGGAGAAGGTGGTCGCTCCGTTGCCGAAGGCGACCCCCTTGACCTTGAGGTAGTCGCCGTTGTCGATCCAGCCGATGTTCATGCCGCCCTCGCTGGCCGGCTCGGTCTCGATGCCGGACCCCCAGGCGATCGTCTCGGCCTCCTGGCGCACGTACGGGTTCAACGTGCCCACCTGAGGTGCCCCGGCGGTGGTCATGTTCATGGTGGGGATGGTTCCGTTGGAGTTGTAGGTGAACTTCTCCACCGCGACGGACCGGGTGTAGCCGCCGCCGCCGGGCAGCGCACCGTTGTGGTAGAAGAAGTACGACCCACCGGCGAAATCGATCACGCCGGGGTGGTTGGTGAAGCTGGAGCCCTGCCGGGGCATGACCGTTCCCCGGTACGTCCACGGGCCGGTCGGACCGGGTGCCGTCGAGTAGCCGATGAACTCCGAGCAGCACTCGGCCGCGAACACGTTGTAGTAGAGCCCGTTGCGCTTGTAGACCCACGGCCCCTCCTCGTAGAGGGTGGGGCGGCTGGCATTGCCGGTGCGGGTGCCGAAGCCCGCCGTGGTGAGCGGGATCTGGGTCGGGCCGCCGGCAAACGAGATCATGTCAGGGTTGAGTCGTACGTACCACAGGTTCGGGTTGCCCCAGTACAGGTACGCCTGTCCGTCGTCGTCGATGAACGCGTGCGGATCGATCTCGCCGTTGCCCACCAGGGGCCGACCGAGCGCGTCCCGGAACGGCCCGGTCGGGCTGTCCGCGACTCCCACCCCGATGACCATCTGCCCGTTCGAGCGTTGCCGCACGGGCACGTACCAGTAGAACTTCCCGTTGCGGGCGATGACGTGCCCGGCCCATGCGTTGGCGTCCGCCCAGGCGAACGTGGCCAGGCTCATCGGCGTGCCGTGGTCGGTCCAGTTCACCATGTCGGCCGAGGAGAAGACCCGCCAGTCACGCATGGTGAAGTAGGTGGAGTCGTCCTCGTCGTGTCCGGTGTAGAGGTAGACCCGTCCGTCGTGCACCATTGGCGCCGGGTCGGCGGTGTAGATGTGCTGGACGATCGGGTTGTCGGCCCGCGCAGCACCGGGTAGCAGGGCGATCGTGCAGGCCATGCTCGCGAGCACGGCGACGAAACGCCGGAGTGCCGTGGTGCTCATGCCCGGTTCCACCGTTGATTGGTGTTGCCATGGCAGGACCAGAGGATCACCGCGGTTCCGTTGGCCGTCCCGGCGCCGTTGACGTCCAGACACAGTGACGGCAAGCGGCCGTTGCTCACCGTGCCGTTGCTGTTGAACGTCCACTGCTGGTTGGTGCCGCCGTTGCAGTCCCAGACCTGAACCCGGGTGCCGTTGGTCGCGTTCGTCGGCACGTCCAGGCACTTGCCGAGGATCCGCAACGTCTGGCCGCTCTGGCTGATCTGCTGGTTGGGGTTGCTGTGGCAGTCCCAGATCAGGGTTCCGGTGCCGTTGGCCGTGTTCGAGTTGTCGAGATCGAGGCAGCGTCCGGCCGACTCGCTGCGCAGCCGGAACGTGGTCGGGACCGGCGGGTTGGTGGTGCCGCCGCCGCTGACCCGGTACACCACCGTGCCGTGCGCCGGGACGCTCGCGGAGATGGCGCCGGTGGTCGTGGAGGTGCCATTGGTCCACACGTTCTGCAACGTGAACGAACTGCCGGTCTTGCCGATCGCCGCCGCCGTGGTGGAGATCGTCGTGGTGGAGTTGCCCTGGTTGAACAGGGCGACCGCGACGTCACCGTTGGCCAGCCGCTTGGCCAGGACCCGCCGGGTGCCGTCGTGGGAGACCTGCACGGCCTGCAGCGCCAACGTGTCCTGGTTGATCGCGACCAGATGCTCGTTGCGCAGGATGTCCAGTGTCGCGGTGCTGGCCGAGCGCAGGTCGTTGCCCATCATCAGCGGTGCCGCCATCATCGCCCACAGCGCGAAGTGGCTGCGCATCTCGGTGTCGTTCATGCCACCGTTGCCGACCTCCAACATGTCCGGGTCGTTGAATCCGCCCGGTCCGGCGTAACCGGCCAGCGGCACGTTCACGTTGACGATGTTCTGGATGCCCATCGGGTAGCCGTTGGTCTGGCCGCTCTCCCAGGTGTTGGTGATGTCCTCGGTGGTCCGCCAGAGGTTCGCCACATCGCTCCAGTTGCGTTGCGGCCCGGTCTTCTCGTGGATGCTGTTCGAATTGATGCTGTAGACGATCGGCCGGCCGGTGGCCGCCAGCGCGTCGCGCATGATGCTGAACCGCGCCACCTGGTCGTTGATGGTGCCGGTGGGGGAACACCAGTCGTACTTCAGGTAGTCCACGCCCCAGGCGGCGAACTGCCGGGCGTCCTGGTACTCGTGTCCGAGGCTGCCGGTCGCGCCCGGGAACGAGTTGAAGTACTGGGCGCAGGTCCGATCCAGCGGAACCTGGTAGATGCCGAACAGCAGGCCCTGGGAGTGCAGGTAGTCGCCGAGGGCCTTCATGCCGCTGGGGAACCGCTGCGGATGGGCCTGGAGGTTGCCCTGCGCGTCTCGGTTCGGATCGAACCAGCAGTCGTCGACGACGACGTACTTGTATCCGAGGTCGCGCAGCCCGTGATTGACGATCGCGTCGGCCATCTGGCGGATGAGGGTCTCGTTGATGTTGCAGCCGAACGTGTTCCAGGTGTTCCAGCCCATCGGCGGGGTACGGGCCACGCCGTTGTCCAGCGCCTGCGCCGGCTTGGGGGAGATGACCCCGTCGGCGAAGCTCGCGGTGAGCGTCACCGCCAGGATGCCGAGGGCGGCGGTGAGCCACCTTCTTGCGCTACGCACGTCGAATCCTCCTTGCGTCGGTGTGGTGGTCGGTCCGGTCCGCCGGCAAAGCGGCGTTCGGCGGGGCGCGGCCGGGTGGAACTTCGCGGGCGGATCCCGCGCACGCCGCCCACGTACCAGTGCAGACGTCGGCGTGCAGGCCCGGATATCGCCGGTCGTCACGCTGTCTCGGACCCTGTACGGCTCCCGCCACGCCGTGTCGGCAGACGCCGTTCCGATGACAGGAATGTTATCGCTATCATCAATGCCTGTAAATTGTCTGTTGCTTGCCCACGCAGCCTCTCGGAGCAAAGATCTGCGTCGAACCGAACGAGGTGAATCCGGGTGTGACCGCTAACAGACAGCGACGAAGGGCGCTGCGTGGCGTACGCGGACGGCCCGGCGGCCACCGGGGCGGCTGCTGGCGCTAGACTGTGGGTGATCTAGCGCTCTCCACCCGGACGGCACGGGCCGGCGTGGGCACCGCGCGAGGGGATCGTTGTACCTGAGCCGTGCCAGTCATCGCCGACGGGCTGCGGCGACGACTGGATTGCGGGGAGTGTGAGATGGCCGTACGCGATCCTGCGATGACGGACGTGGCCCGCCTCGCCGGTGTTTCCCATCAGACGGTCTCCCGAGTGCTGAACGGGCACCCGAACGTGCGGGAGCAGACCCGTCTGCGCGTCCAGGCGGCCATCGCCGAACTCGGCTACCGGCCGAACCGGGCGGCCCGTGCGCTGGTCACCGGCCGGTCCCAGGTGATCGGCGTGGTCGCGCAGAACACCACCCTCTACGGTCCGGCCTCGCTGCTGGCCGCGCTGGAGCAGGCGGCCGCCGAGTCCGGTTTCGCGGTCAGCGTGGGTAGCGTGCGTGACCTCGATCATCGGTCGATCTCGGCGGTGGTGGAGCGGCACCTGGCGCACCGGGTCGCCGGTATCGTGGTGATCGCGCCGGTGGAGTCGGCCGGCGAGGCGCTGGAGCGCCTGCCCAAGGACGTGCCGCTGGTAACTGTGGACGGTGATCCGCACCGACCGATGCCGCTGGTGACGGTGGACCAGGCGGCCGGCGCCCGGGCCGCCACCCAGCACCTGCTTGACGCCGGCCATCGTACGGTCTGGCACGTCTCCGGTCTGTCGGACTGGTTCGACAGTGCCGGCCGGATCGAGGGCTGGCGGGCGGCCCTGACCTCGGCCGGCGCGGAGATTCCACCGCTGGTGCCGGCGGACTGGTCTGCGGCGGCCGGCTACCGGTGTGGACAGATGCTGGCCCGGATGCCCGACGTCACGGCGGTCTTCACCGCCAACGACCACCTGGCCCTCGGGGTGCTGCGCGCCCTGCACGAGCACGGCCGCCGGGTGCCGGACGACATCAGCGTGGTCGGCTTCGACGACGTGCCGGAGGCCGCCTACTTTATTCCGCCGCTGACCACTGTGCGTCCGGATTTCGGCGCGGTGGCCCGGGCGAGTCTGGAGATGCTGCTCACCCAGATCGAGTCGGTGAGCGGAGGTGCCCTGCGCCGGACCATCGCCCCGACCCTGGTGGCCCGCCGCAGTGTCGCCCAACCCCCCCGCCGCTGATCCGTCCCCACCCCACCCACCCTCACCCGCACCCCCTCCGACCCCGACCCCTGGATGGGTTGATCAAGAGGTTTGGTCGGCCTGCGCGCTGGACGCGACCAAAACCTCTTGATCAACCGGCGGTGCCGGCCCGGGGTGGGTCCGGGGTGGGGTGGGGGTCAGGTTGCGGTGCAGGTGGGGATGCCGGAGGGGCCGATGCCGGTGCCCTGGAAGCCGAACTCTCGCCACCTGGGCCTGGGCGTGCGCGACCAGTCGGTCACCCGCGCTCAGGTTGAAGGCGTTCTGCTGGGGCTCGGTGGCGTACCACTTCATCTCGTTCTCGGCCACTATCGAGTTGAGCCCACGCCCCTGCCTCCGGTAAGCGATGACGGTGGATGCGATGACGGTCGAGGCCGCCGGGCACGACCCCGTGGTGGGTCGTGCCCGGCGGCCTCGGTGACGGCGGGTCAGGCTCAGATGAAACGCCAACGGTGGTCGCCCGCGCCGTTGTCGTCCCAGATCACGATCTGGGTGCCCTGGCTGGACGAGGCACCGGTGACGCCGAGGACCCGCCCGCCGTTGGCGGACTGAATCCGGAAGTAGCCGTTCGCGGCGTACCGCAGCCGCCAGCGGTTGCTGGCCGACCCGTTGTCGGCCCACTGCACCACCCGGGCGCCGTTGCTGCTGCTGCCGTTCTCCACACCCAGCACCTTGCCGCTGTGGGAGTTGCGCAGCCGCAGGTGGCCGCCGCTGTCCACGATCGCGGTCCAGAGGTGGTCGGCGGTGCCGGTGTCGCCCCACTGGATCACCAGTCCGCCGTCCGTGGTGGACATGTTCTGCACGCCCAACACGAGACCGGTGGCCAGGTTCTGGATCCGGCGCGCGCCGTTGGGCACGAACCGCCACTGGTTGTCCGGCGTGCCGTTGTCCGGATCCTGGACGACCCGGGCGCCCTGGGCGGTGGAACCGTTCAGGGTGGCGAGCAGCTTGCCGGTGTGCCCGTTGCGGATCTTGTGTGACCCGTCGCCGACGTCCACGATCGTCCACCGGTGATCGGCCGTGCCGGTGTCGGACCACTGCAACACCTGTGCGTCGTCGGCGGTCGACATGTTCTGCACGCCGAGCACCTTGGCGCTGTTGGCGTTGCGGAACTTCACCGCGTTGCCGTCGACGACCAGCTGCCAGTCGTGGTCGGCGGTGCCGTTGTCGCCCCACTGCAACGCGGGCGCCCCGTCGGCGGTGGACATGTTCTCGATGCCGAGCACCAGGCCGCTGGCGACGTTGGCCAGCCGGAACGTGGCCGTACCGGTGCCCGGGGACTGGCCGTTGGCGTTCCAGTAGACGGTGTAGTTGTGCCCGTGCGCGTCGTAGAACGGGCCCAGGTTGACCGTGGCGCCGTTGGCGGTGGCGGTGAAGGCCAACGCCGAGGTGCTGGTTCGGTTGACCGAAGAGGTGGCCAGGGCGGGCAGGGCGGAGAGCGCGGTGTTGCCGTAGTTGCCGGAGAGCACCGCGGGGCCGTAGGTCAGGGCCACCACGTTCGGGTCGTCGTTGGCCGGCTGCACGATGACCCGCATCGGAAGCCGTACCGTCACCGTGTCGCCGGAGGTCCAGGATCGGGTGAGGGTCGCGTACGTGCCCGGTGTGGTGGTGATGTTCTGTGCGACGCCGTTGACGCTGATGGTCGCGCCCTGCGTCCAGGCCGGGATGCGGATGCGCATCGTCCACGACCCGCTGACGTCGCCGGTCACGGTGAGGGTCGTGGTGTCGCTGACCGGGTAGGTGGTGCTCTGGGTGACCGTGATGCCACGCTCCGACCAGGTCAGCACCGAGGGCATGAACAGGTTCACCGTGAGCGTGGTGTCGTTGTGGAAGTAGATCGAGTTCATCAGCGTGGTGTTGGTTTCCAGTTGTGAGCCCTGGCAGCACCAGAAGGAGTTGTAGTCGGTGCTCCAGGTGCCGCCGCCCCACGCCGGTCCGACGCCTCGCCGCCCGCCGGGGTTCAGCGGGGTGAAGTACGTGATGTGGCCGTGGTTGTCAGCCGGGTTCTGTGCCCCGATCAAGTGGTTGAGCAGCGCCCGCTCGTAGAAGTCGAAGTACGCGACCCGGTTGGGGTCCAGCAGCCACAGCTCCCGGGTCAGCTTGAGCATGTTGTACGTGTTGCACGCCTCGCAGGTGTCGTTGCGCAGGTAGCCGGCGATGGCGTTCGGCGCCCGGAAGTGTTCGGCCTGGCTGTTGCCGCCGATGACGTAGGTGTGCGCGTTGATCGTCATGTCCCACGCGTTGCTGGCGATGTCCCGGTACCGGGTGGTGCCGGTGGCCTTGAACTCGCGGGCAGCGCCGATCCACTTCGGTACCTGGGTGTTGGCGTGCAGCCCGTTGAGCTGGTCGGAGTTGGCCGCCAGTGGGTTGAACACGGCGTTGTGGTCGAACCGCTGGGCGGTGGTCAGCCAGCGGGGGTCGCCGGTCTGCTGGTACAGGTCGGTCAGCACGGCGTTCATCCCGCCGAATTCGGTGCCCAGCATCGCCTGCATCTGCGCCGAACTCAGTCGGCTGGTGCGCCAGTCCACCCAGCCGGCGAACGCCAGCAGGACGTCGCGGGCCTGGTTGTTGCCGATGTGCCGCCACACGTCGAGCAGCCCGGCCAGGGTCTTGTGGATGGCGTAGTACGGCACGTTGCCGTTGTTGAGCGTGCGGTTCTCCACGGCGGTGAAGTCGGACTCGGCGAAGCCGCTGAGGTAGCCGGTGTTGAAGCCCGCGGCGCCGTTGTTGGCCTGGCACTTGGCCAACTCGGCCACCATGTAGTTGGCCTTGTCCCGGCAGGTGGTGTCGCCGAGCACGGCCCACAGGTACGACCAGGCGCTCAGGAAGTGTCCCTGGGAGTGGGTGCGGAACGGGAAGTTGGGCGCCTCCCAGCCGCCGAGGGCCGCGGCGCCGGCGGTGGACAGCCGGTGGTTGGCGCGGAAGTTGTAGAGCAGCCGGTTGACGTCGACGAAGCGCAGGTAGTTGGCCGTGCGGTTCTGGTTGTCCAGCCAGCGGCTGGCGGTCAACCGCACCTGGCCAGGCTCGAAGGCGTACGCGTCGACGCCGAGGTCGGGCCGCGTCGGGGGTAGCGCCGCGCTGGCGTTGCCGTTGGCCAGTGCGGGGCCGACGGCGGCGGCGACGGCGGCCGCGCCGGCGGCCCGGAGCACGTGTCGACGGTTGAGGGACGGGTAGGGCATCACGACCTCCGTGGTGGCATGGGGAAGCGCCGCCCGACCCGGTGGGGTGGTGGCGGACCGGGCGGCGAGGAGCGGTGCGATGACGTCGATGCGCGGCGCGCAGCGACGGGACCCGGCGCGCCTGCTGCTGCGGCGGCTCTGCCAAGCCCATCTATGTTATCGCTAACATACGCGGCTCTGTATGTCGGCCGCAAGACGTTGCGAACGGGTTGCGGTCGACCGGGATTGACCCTCGATCCGGTCGAGGCCGGAGAGTTCCGGAGGCAGCCGGCCGACGTCCGCACCGAGACCGGTCGGGTGATCGGCGAGGGCAGGGGCACGTGGTGGTGGCGAGTGGTGGCCGGGCGACGATGCCGGGTGCGTATTGGGTGTGGCTGGGTGGTACCGCGCTGAGTCTGGTCGGCGTACAGGCGATGGCGTTCGCAATGGCCTGGTCGGCGGCCAGCCAGGGGGCTCGGTTCGCCGCCCTGGTGCCGACCGCGATCGTGTTGCCCCGGGTGCTGCTGCTGTTGGTGGGCGGTGCGGTGGCCGACCGGTACGGTGCCTGGCTCGTCCTGCTCGCCTCGAACGCGGCGATGATCGCGGTCACCGTGGCGCTGGCGGGCACCGCGTGGTCGCCGCTCGACCTGCGACTGCCGCTGCTGGTCGCCGCGCTGGCGATCGGCACCGTGGACGCCTTTCAGCTGCCGAGTTCGGGCTCGATGCCACGGCGGCTGGTGCCGCCGGAGGTGCTGGCCCGTGCGATGTCGGCCCGGCAACTCGTCGGGCAGTTCGCGATGTTCACCGGCCCGCCGCTGGGTGGCCTGCTGCTCGGGATGGCCGGGCTCGCCGGGGCGGCCCTGACCAACGCCGCCACCTTCCTGGCGATGCTCGCGGTCCTGCTGGTCGTCCGGCCCGCCGCCGAGCGGTCGCCGTACGCCGGGCCGGACTGCGCGGGGTCGCCCGACGCCGGGCCGGCTCACGGGCGGCCGCCGAACACCGGGCCTGGCCGCGGCCCGTCGCTGGACGGCGGGGTGGCTCACGGGCGGTCGACGATGTCGGCCGGGTTGGACGGGCTGCGCCTCGCCTGGTCGGTGCCGGTGCTGCGGCTGGCGCTGCTGGTGACCGGCGTCGCCGCCGGGTTCCTCCTGCCGGTCGGCACGCTGCTGGTGCCCCTGCTGGCCCGGCAACGCGACTGGTCGGCGTCGGCCACCGGCGCGGTCGTCGCGGCGATGGCACTGGGCACCGCCGCCGTCGCGGTGGGGGTCCTGCTGCGCGGCGGGTCCTCCCGTCCCACAGCGGTGGCCGGCATCGGCCTGCTGGTCGCCGCCGCTGGCGTGGTCTCGCTCGCGGTCGCCCGCGCTCCGCTGCCGGCCGTCCTGGCCGGTGTGCTCGTCGGTGTCGGCAGCGGCTGCTTCGCCACGCACGTCGGTCCACTGGTCCTGGCCGCCACGCCGCTCACCCACCTGGCCCGGGTGCAGTCCGTGCTGGTGCTGGCGCAGGGCCTGCCGTTGCTGGTGACGGCCAACGCGTTCGGCCTCGTCGTCGAGATCGTGGACGTCCCGGCGGTGCTGCTCGGCTGCGCGGGCGTACTCGCCGTGACCGGGCTGGCGGCCCTGGCCGTGCCGGCCCTGCGCCGCTCGTCGGCCCCGGTGACTGTTCGTCACCCAAATCTCTGACTAAAGTCAGCAATCGTGGATCGTGCACTTGTGGACGTGGTGCGGCGTTTCAACCGCACGGTGACCCAGCGCGTCGGCGCGCTTGACGACGGCTATCTCGCCCGCGATCGGCCCCTGGCGCAATCGCGGCTGCTCTGGGAGATCGGCCCCGACGGTGCCGAGGTCGCGGCCCTGCGGACCGGGCTGGATCTCGACGCCGGCTACCTCAGCCGGCTGCTGCGGACGTTGGAGGGCGCGGGCCTCGTCGTGGTGGGGCCCGCTGGGGGAGACGGTCGGGTGCGGACCGTCCGCCTCACCGACGCCGGCCGCGCCGAGTGGCACCTGCTGGACGGCAGGTCCGACGAGCTGGCCTGGTCGATCCTCGCGCCGCTCACCGCCGGCCAACGCGCCCGGCTCACCTGCGCCATGGCCGAGGTCGAGCGCCTGTTGATGGCGTCGCTGGTGACCATCGAACCGGCCCATCCCGGTGAGCCGCGTGCCCGCGCCTGCCTGCGGGCATACGTGCGGGAACTCGCCGCCCGGTTCGACTCCGGCTTCGAGCTGGGTCAGGGCGGCGCCGACGAGCAGGAATACGTGCCTCCGGCGGGCCTCTTCCTGCTCGCCACCTTCTCGACCGAGGCGGTGGGCTGCGGTGGGCTGCGGCTGTCCCCGGGCGAGCCCGCCGAGATCAAGCGCCTCTGGGTGTCGGCCTCGGTGCGCGGGCTCGGCGTCGGGCGTCGCCTGCTGGGCGAGTTGGAGCGGCACGCCGTGGCGGCCGGCGCGGCCAGCATCCGCCTCGACACCAACCGCACTCTCACCGAGGCGATGCGGCTCTACCGCGCCGAGGGCTACCAGGAGATCCCGCGCTACAACGACAACCCGTACGCCCACCACTGGTTCGCCAAGCCGCTGCCCTGAGACGCGCGCTGGCACGGACCCGCCGAAGCTCGGCGATGGTGCGCCGTTGACTGGGATGCCGTAGTTGATCACACTGTCGCGGTGCCCATCGCGCGTGACCACATCATGTCCGAGCCTAACGTCGGCTCCTGCCCGGATTGCGCCAGCACCGAGTTGCGGACCGTCGCTGACCAGCCACCCTGGTGCGGGCGTTGTGAGTGGAACCTCGACCTCGTCGCTTCGGGTGCCGCCGGCCGTCTCGGCCGGTCTCTCGAACGGCTCGATCGTCGTGCCGGGTTCCGGGCGGACCGCCGCCTTGCCCACATGGCAACGCAGTCGGGTGCTTCCCACTCCTGGCTGACGCCTGCCTTTCTGCTGCTCGGGCTGGTCTCTTTCGCGCTGGTGCTTCTTCCGTTAGGTGCGTTGGCTGCCGCTGTCTGGCTGCTGATCGACGGCGTGGGGCCGTTGATTCTGCCGCTGCTGCTCGTCGCCGTGGCCTACGTGTTGCGTCCGCGCCTGGGCAGCGTCCGACAGGTGGTCAAAGGTGCTTACCGGTTGACTCCGCAGCGGCAGGCGGCGCTGCACCGTCTGGTCGAGCGGGTCGGCGACTCTGTCGCCGCACCAAAGCCCGACCTCATAGTGCTCAACGACGACTGGAACGCGGCGGCGGCAGTCGTCGGGGTGCGCAGGATCCGAGTCCTGCTGCTCGGTGTCCCGCTGCTCGTGGGCCTGTCGCCGCAGGAGATGGTGGCACTGATCGGTCACGAACTCGGGCACTTCCGCTGGGCGGACTCGCGCCGGCGTCTCCTGACGCAGCCGGCCCGGACTTTCTTCGGCATGCTCGCGACCGCGACCCAGCCGCCGCACGGGGACGCCCACGACCGGGACGTGGCGGGTATCTACGCCCTCTTCTACACACTCTGGCGGTTGGTTGGAGGTGCCGTCAGCTGGCTGCTGTTCGTCGTACACCTCGCGATGAACGCGCTCGATGCCCGGGAGGGGCGTCGAGCGGAGGTGCGAGCCGACGCGATGGCGGCGAGTGCGGCGGGCAGCACCGCCGCTCTCAGCATGATCGACGTCTTGGCGTTGTCGCCTCTGCTGGCGCCGCTCGTCACCGCGCATGGCACGCCCGGAGTCGCGATGGACGTCTGGCGGCGGGCCATCGCCACCACTCGTGCGGAGCAGGCAGTCCGGCTGCCGATGCTGCGTCAGCTCACTATCCGCGAGCACGCGTCGCTGCTCGCCAGTCATCCGGCACCGGGACGGCGGCACCAGGTGATCTCGGGAATGCCCCACCAGGACGCCTCGGTCGTGGTGACCCCGGACGAGGCGACCACCCTCGATGCCGAGCTGCGGCCATTCGTCGAGGCGCTGCGCAAGCGACTCGCGCAGGCGTACGACCTGTGACCGTAGCCGTCTGAGACGGACCCGGCGCGGGCCGTGCCGTGCGGCGGTGCCGGTGGCCGGGCGGGTGCTTGCCGGCAAGAAATGAATGATGGTTCCATCCTTTGATGGCCTACCGGAGCACGGAGCGGGTGAAGGCGCGGCTGACCGCCTCGCGGGAGCGCATCGTGGCCGCCGCGATCGGCATCCTGGCCGAACACGGCTATGCCGGCTGCTCGGTCGCCGCCGTCGCCGCGCGGGCCGGGCTGGCGACCGGCAGCGTGTACCGCCACTTTCCCGCCAAGGCAGACCTCTTCGCCGAGGTGTTCCGCTCCGCCAGCCAGCGCGAGATCGACGCCGTCACCCGGGCCGCCGCGGCCGAGCGCACGGCCGGGGCGCGGGTCCGCGCGGTCATCGAGACCTTCGCCGGCCGGGCCCTACGGTCGCCACGGCTGGCGTACGCGCTGCTCGCCGAGCCGGTCGATCCGGCGGTGGAGGCGCAGCGGCTGGTCTTCCGGCGTGCCCACGCGGCGCTGCTGGCCGGCTACATCGCCGACGGGGTGGCCGGCGGTGAACTGCCGGCGCAGAATCCCGAGCTGACCTCCACCGCCGTTGTCGGCGCGCTGGCCGAGGCGATGGTGGGACCGCTGGCCGCCGGTGTCGCCGGTCCGGACACCGTCGGCGGCCTGACTACCTTCATCCACCGCGCGTTGGGAGTCCCGCCGTGAGCACACACGAGGTGTTCAACCAGGTGCCGCCGCTGGTCGGCCACGATACGGCGGACGAGCCCGCGCTGCTCGACGCGTTGGCCCGGGAGGGGGCCGACTGGGCCACGGCCGAGGTGCACGAGATCGGCCGGCTGGCCGGCACCGAACAGGCGGTCGAGCACGGCCGGCTGGCCAACGAACATCCGCCGGTGCTGCGTACCCACGACCGGTACGGACAACGCGTCGACGAGGTGGAGTTCCACCCCTCCTGGCACGAGTTGATGCGTACCGCCGTGGCGCACGGCCTGCACGCCGCTCCCTGGGCCGACGAGCGACCCGGCGCGCATGTCGCCCGGGCCGCGAAGTTCCACGTCTGGCGACCCGACGCCGGCCACGGTTGCCCGATCTCGATGACGTACGCGGCGGTGCCCGCGTTGCGGCACGCCCCCGACCTGGCCGCCCGCTACGAACCGCTGCTCACCTCCCGCAGTTACGACTTCGGGCTGCGGGAGCCGCAGCGCAAGCGGGGGCTGCTGGCGGGCATGTCGATGACCGAGAAGCAGGGCGGGTCGGACGTCCGGGCCAACACCACCACGGCACGCCCGACGCCCGACGGCAGCTACCGGCTGTTCGGGCACAAGTGGTTCACCTCGGCACCGATGTGCGACCTCTTCCTCACCCTGGCCCAGGCGCCGGGCGGGCTCACCTGCTTCCTGGTCCCGCGGGTGCTTCCCGACGGCACCCGTAACCCGATGCGGCTGATGCGGCTGAAGGACAAGCTCGGCAACCGCTCGAACGCCTCCGCCGAGGTGGAGTACGACGAGGCGGTGGCCTGGCGGGTCGGCGACGAGGGCCGGGGCGTCCGCACCATCATCGACATGGTCAACCTGACCCGGTTGGACTGCGTGATCGGTGCGGCCTCCGGCATGCGTCACGGGGTCCTCACCGCCACCCATCACGCCGCGCACCGGCGGGCGTTCGGTCGCTACCTCGTGGATCAGCCCTTGATGCGCAACGTGCTGGCCGACCTGGCGGTGGAGTCCGAGGCCGCCACGGTGCTGATGATGCGCCTGGCCGGGGCGACCGACCGGTCCGTGCGCGGGGACGCGGCCGAGACGGCGTTCAAGCGGATCGCCCTCGCCGTGGGCAAGTACTGGGTCTGCAAGCGGTGGCCCGGTCACGCCGCGGAGGCGTTGGAGTGCCTGGGCGGCAACGGCTACGTGGAGGAGTCCGGGATGCCGCGACTGTTCCGCGAGTCACCGCTCAACTCCATCTGGGAGGGCTCCGGGAACGTCGCCGCGCTGGACGTGCTGCGGGCGCTGACCGGCCAGCCCGAGGTGATGGCGGCGTTCCAGTCGGAGGTGGACGCCGTCGCAGGCGCCGACGCCCGGCTCGATGCCGCGGTCCGCCAGGTGCGGGCGGCCCTGGCCGATCCGTCCGATCTGGAGGTACGTGCCCGTCGGGTGGTCGAACAGTTGGCGCTGGTGTTGCAGGGGTCGCTGTTGGTGCGCCACGGTCACCCGGCGGTAGCCGACGCGTTCTGCGCGTCCCGGCTCGGCGGTGACCGGGGGAATGCCTACGGCACGTTGCCGGCCGGGGTCGACTTCGCCGCGATCATCGGACGGGCCACCCCGAAGGTGGGTTGACCGGTCCGGGGGGGGGGGGGGGGGGGGGGGGCGGGCCCCCCCCCCCCCCCCCCCCCCCGCTCCGGCTGTGCCCAAACCGGACCTGCGTGTTGTCAGCGTTGTAGGGTCAGTAGTCCGGGTCGGTAGGGCAGCAGGCCGTAGTCGCCGCCGGAGTTGGGTGAGCGGC
>NZ_JBXUOW010000067.1:0-26622 GCF_057196645.1 Micromonospora sp. ATLC16 | reverse complement strand
CGAACTCATCCGGTCAAACGCCGACCAGACCATGACCATCGACCCCTGCAACCTGCAACTGCTCTACCAAGGCCGCTCACCCAACTCCGGCGGCGACTACGGCCTGCTGCCATACCGACCCGGACTACTGACCCTACAACGCTGACAACACGCAGGTCCGGCTCGAAGATTCCTGATCGTCGCGGGTGAGGGCGCTCGCCGAATCGGATGAGCACCGGCACGCCCCGCGATCGACCGGGTGGAGCTGGAACGGGCGGGCTCGGTGCAGACCGAGCCCGCCCGGTCACTTGGTGGCTGCCGTTTGCCGGAACCCTGGCGGGGAAGTCCCGCGAGTGCGGCGGCGGTGACCGTCGCCGGCAGGAGGGGATGCCGACGATGACGAACCACCCGTCCATCGCACCGCCCCTGAGTGCCGTGGACACGCCAGCGCGGCTGACCCTCGGGGTGGAGGAAGAGTTCCTGCTGCTGGACCCGCAGACGGGGGAGAGTCTGCCGGTCGCCGACCGGGTGTTGACGGCCCTGCTCGGGACGGCCCGGAATCAGAGCCGGCAGGAGTTCCGGCACAGCATGGTGGAGATGGTCACCCCGGTCTGCGCCGACCTGGCGGATCTCCGGGCGCACCTGATCACCTTGCGACGTGCCGCAGCGGGGGCAGCGCGCTCGGCGGGAGCGCAGTTGGTCGCGGTCGGAGCCACTCCGGTACACGAGCCGCACCGGACAGTTCCGGATGAACCTCGCTACCATGCCATGTCTCGCCGTTTCGGTCCGGTCGCGCACGATCCGGCCGTGTGCGGCTGCCACGTGCACGTCGGCCTGCCGGACCGGGAACTGGCGGTGCAGGTCTGCAACCACCTGCGTCCGTGGCTGCCGGTGGTGCAGGCGCTCACCGCCAACTCGCCACTGCACGACGGCGCGGACACCGGCCACGCGAGCTGGCGTTCCATGCAGCTGAAGCGCTGGCCGAGCATCGGGCCCACCCCGTATTTCGCCTCGTTCGCCGACTACGCCGCGACGGTGGCGGAACTCGTCGACGCGGGCATCATGCTCGACGCGGCGATGGTCTACTGGTACGCCCGACCGTCCGCCAGCTACCCCACCGTGGAAATCCGGGTCGGAGACGTCTGCCCGGGGGTGGACGACACGGTGTTGGTCGCCGCTCTGGTGCGAGCCCTGGTCGCCACCATGGTCGACCAGGTGCGTGCCGGCGTTGCGGCACCCCGCCTGCGGAGTTGCCTGCTCGCGGCGGCTCACTGGCGAGCTGCTCACGAGGGGCTGGACGGCCGGCTGATCGATCTGCGCGGTGGCGGTGCGCGTCCGGCGTGGGACCTCGTGGAGGAGTTGTTCACCACGGTGACCTCCGCGCTGATCCGGCACGGCGACTTGCCGTACGTCCAGCAGCAGTTGGCCCGGCTGCGCCGCGACGGCACCGGCGCGGCCCGGCAGCGGCGGGTCATCGCACGCACCGGTGGGGATGTGCGGGCGGTTCTCGACCACCTCGCCGCCGAGACCACCGCGGGTTGAACCCGCCCACGGTCAGCGGATGTCGTGGGTCTGGAGCCAGAGTTCGAGCAGGCCCAACTGCCACAGTTTGTTGCTGCCCGCGGCGGCCTGCGCCTGCTCGGGGTCGGCGAGCAACGCGTCCACGTACGCCTGCCGGAACAGTCCACGCTCGCGTGCTGCCGGCGCCCGCAGCGCCGCCACCACGAGGTCACGGACCGGGCCGTCGACGTTGCGTAGCGCGGGCACCGGAAAGTAGCCCTTCGGCCGGTCGATCACCTCGGCGGGCAACACCTCGCGGGCGACCTCCTTGAGCACGCCCTTGCCGCCTTGGGCAACCTTGTGCTCAGGCGGACAGGCCGCCGCGAGGGCGACCAGGTCCTGATCGAGGAACGGAGTACGCACCTCCAACCCCCACGCCATGCTCATGCTGTCGACCCGTTTGACCGGATCGTCGGGAAGCATCAGGTGGGTGTCCAGGCGCAGCACCGCGTCCAGGGCGGTCTCCGCGCCCGGTGCGGTCAGCTCCGTGATCACCAGCTCCCGGCTGGCGTCGACGTCGACGGCGTGGGCCGGACCGACCACCCGGATCAGCTCGGCATGGTCGCGGTCGAAGAAGGCGGCGGTGAAGGTCCGCGCCGCCTCGGCCCGGGACACCTGGGTCAGGGGCTGGTGGTAGCCGTAACCGGCGAACACCTCGTCGGCGCCCTGCCCGGACTGCGCCACCTTCACGTGCGCGGCCACCTGCTCGGAGAGCAGATGGAAGGCGACCACGTCGTGACTGCCCATCGGCTCGGTCATCGCCTCTACCGTGCGCTGGACGGCCAGCACCAGGTCGTCGTTGGCGAGTTGGATGCGGAGGTGGTCGGTGCCGTACGCGCGGGCGACCAGATCGGAGTAGTGGAACTCGTCGCCGGCCTCGCCGTGCCGGCTGTCGAAGCCGATGCTGAAGGTGCGCAGGTGCTGCTGACCGGCCTCGGCGAGCAGAGCCACGATGAGACTCGAGTCGAGCCCGCCGGAGAGCAGCACACCCACCGGCACGTCGGCGACGAGCCGTCGCCGTACGGCGGTGCGCAGCGCGTCGCCGATCGCGGCCCGCCAGTCCCGGTCGTCCCAGCCGGCGTGGGTCGGATCTCGGACGTATTCGGGCTGCCAGTAGCGGCGATCGCGGCTGCGCCCGTCGGCCTCGACGACCCGCACGGTCGCCGGTGGCAGCTTCCGGACACCGCGCAGGATGGTGCGGGGCGCGGGCACGATCGAGTGCCACGACAGGTAGTGGTGCAGCGCCACCGGGTCCACGCTGGTGTCCACGTCGCCCGCTTTGAGCAGCGCCGGCAGCGTCGAGGCGAACCGCAGCCGGCCCGGCGTCTCGGCGGAGTAGAGAGGCTTGATGCCGAGTCGGTCGCGGGCCAGCACGAGCCGACGCCGGGCGCGGTCGATCAGGCCCACCGCGAACATGCCGACCAGATGGTCGACGAAGTCCTCACCCCACTGTGCGTACGCCACCAGGATCGCCTCGGTGTCACTGGTGGAGTGGAAGGTGTGCCCGGCGGCGCGTAGCTCTTCGCGCAGCTCCGGATAGTTGTAGACGCACCCGTTGAAGACCAGGGCGAGGCCGAGATCCTCGCGCACCATGGGCTGGCCGCCCGCGTCGGACAGGTCGATGACGGTCAGCCGGCGGTGCCCGAGGGTCACCCAGCCGTCGCTCCACAGGCCCTCGCCGTCCGGGCCCCGGGACCGCATCGCCTCGGTCATCCGGGTCACCGCGTCGGCGTCGGGCGTGCTGCCGTCGAACCTCGCCTCGCCGCTGATGCCGCACATCACGTTTCCGTCCCTCGTCCGCCATCAGGCGTTTCGGGATGGCCGGTCTGCCACGACGCTACGTGGCGGAGGTTCCCGGCGAGGCCGGATCGCGGAAGGGGAACCGTGGATTCCTCTTCCGAAGGAGCAGCGTGTGGGGGTGGCGCCGCATCGATCGATGACGAGCTAAGTCGGCAGACGTGTGACCACGCTGCCCGCGACGGCCTGGCGACGGGCCGACCAGCGGCCGTTGGGCGAGGTCTACACGCTGTTCCTGTTGCCGGCGATCGTGCGCGATGGTCGCCGGCACCGGCGGCCCTGGCGGGCCCTGCTGCGAGACCTGGTCCGGGGTACCGGATACGCGGCGATCATCGTGGACGGCCGGGTGGTCAGCGACTCCGGCCTACCCCCGGCGGAGCAGGCTCTACGCATCGTCCGCCAGGCGCTGGGCTCGTCCGCCGCACTCAGCTGCCGCAACAGCCGCCGGCCCGGTCGGTAGCCGGCGCGTCGGTGCTCACCAGGTTCGGCGGTGCGGCGAGCAGACCCCCGCTGATGCCGGTGGCGAGGCCCTTGCCGGTCCGCTCGGGTGCCGGGCCACAGCAGTCGTCACCGGCGACCGAGTCGGCCGGATTGCTGCGGCAGACACCGGTTTCGGGCAGTTCGAGCCGTACCTCGCGGGCCGCCTGCCAGTCGCCGGCGAGGGCGGCGACCACGGACCGGGTCTGTTCGTAGCCGGTGGCCATGAGGAAGGTGGGCGCGCGGCCGTAGCTCTTCATGCCGACGGCGTAGTAGCCGGGTTCCGGGTGGGCGAGTTCGTCGACGCCGTGCGGTGGGACCGTGCCGCAGGAGTGTTCGTTGGGGTCGATGAGCGGAGCGAGGGCGCGGGTGGCGCCCATGATCGGATCGAGATCCAGACGCAGCTCCGCGGCGATCGTGTGGTCGGGCCGGAAGCCGGTGGCGGCGACGATCCGGTCGACCGTGACCTGCTCATCGGTGCCGTCGCCGCGTCGGACGATCACCGCGACCCGATCATCGGTAGGGGTGATCGCGTGGACGGAGAATCCGGTCAGCAGGCGGATGCGGCCGGCGTCGACGTGCGCCCGCAGCCGCGAGCCGAGCGCGCCGCGGGCGGGTAGCGCGTCGGCGTCGCCGCCGCCGTAGGTACGCGTCGGCGACAGCGATCGGATGGCCCAGGTCACCTCGGTGCCGGAAACGGCGGCGGCGAGATCGGCGAGCGAGAGCAGAGTGTTGGCGGCGGAGTGGCCAGCGCCGACGACAAGTGTGTGCCGACCGGCGAAGCGGGCCCGGTCGGTGCCGAGGACGTCCGGCAGGGCGTGCTCCAGGTGCGCGGCGGCTTCGGTCTCGCCCAGAGCGGGCAGCCCGGATGCGCCCAGCACGTTCGGGGTGTCCCAGGTCCCGGTGGCGTCGATCACGGCCCAAGCGAGGATCTCCCGGCCGTCGGTGAGGCGGAGCAGAAAGGGAGCCGACTCCCGACCGGTGGTGCGCAGCCGGTCGTAGCCGAGCCGGCTGATGGCCGCCACCCGGGCGCCGTAGCGCAGCTGCGGCTTGAGCTGCGGCAGGTTCGCGAGGGGCTGAAGGTAGTGCGCGACGAGGTCCGCGCCGGTCGGCAGGGCGTCCAGATCGGGTGCCACCCAGCCCGCCTCGTCGAGGAGCCGGCGGGCGGCCGGATCGATGTTGTACCGCCAGGGTGAGAAGACGCGGACGTGGGCCCATTGCCGGACGGCGGCACCGGCACCGTCGCCGGCCTCCAGGACGGTGTACGGCAGCGCCCGCTCGTGCAGGTGGGCGGCGGCGGCGAGGCCGACGGGGCCGGCGCCGATGACGGCGACGGGCAGCTGGTCCAGGTCGCTCATCAGGCAACTCCTCAGGTTTGATGGATGTCGAAACAGCTTGTCGTGTCGGTTCGTCCGGCGCGGACGGGGAGTGGTGTCGACCGACTGTCTCGACGTTCTTCGAATCAGAGAGTTGCACGTTGATTAGACAAGTGTCAACCTAGAGGCATGTCGAAGCAGGCGGTGCCACTCTCCCTCGATCTGACCGCCGCCTCCTGCTGCCCACCGCTGGCGCAGCAGCGGGTGTCAGCTGAGACCGCCGCGCTGCTGGCACCCGCGTTCAAGGCTCTCGGCGATCCGGTTCGGCTGCAACTGATGTCGATGATCGCCTCGGCCGAGGGCGGAGAGGTGTGCGTCTGCGACCTGACCCCGGCCTTCGACCTGAGCGGCCCGACGATCTCGCACCACCTGCGGGCACTGCGCGAGGCAGGTCTGGTCGACTCCGAACGGCGGGGAACCTGGGTCTACTACCGCGCCCGGCCCCAGCTTCTGCGACAACTCGCCGCCCTGCTCGCGGTCGAACCGACATCCCCGGCCAACCTCTAGAGCGGCAGTACATAGTTCCGATCACCCGTAGTTCGCGCAGGCTCTCCAGCCGCCCCGCGACCATGGCGACCTGGATGGCGACGGCGGCGACGGTGAGGGGTACCAGCAGATCTTCATCATCGCCCTGGGCGAGCTGATCCTGACCGCTGGCATCACGTTCAGCCAACGCGGGTTCGACCTGGGCCGGAGTGCGGCGTTCGCGCTGATGTTCGTCAACGCGGTCAGTCTCGGTCGGCTGTACCTGGTGCCCGGCGAGATGCGGCTGGGCGCTGCGATCGGGGCCATGGGCCCTTCCGGCAGCAGGCTGGGTCTGCTCGCCGGCTGGATCCTGTTCGCGCTGGCCGTGCACGGCCGGTCCTCCTGGCGACGGCTGATCGGTATGGCTGCCATCCTGATCGCCGCCGTCGCCGGACACGAACAGTCGTTGCTGGTCAACTCTGCGACCATTGCCGGCCTGCTGATCCTGATCGCCCACGGCGACACGCTGGCCACCCGGGTGCGCCGACACCGGTGATCGTGACCGGTGGTGTGGTCGAGGTGGGGCAGGAAACGGACCGAACGTGCCTGACGGCGAGCCCGAGCGGAAGATGGAACCTCTCGGTTGTCCGAAGCCGGGCTCGCCGTTCGTCATGTCGGTGGAACCACCGCTCCTGACGATTCGACGGAAAGGCACTGACGTGAAGTACATGATGCTGGTCTGCACCGATCCGGAGCCGGACCCGGAGCCGAGCAACCACCCGGACGTCGAGGTGTGGGTGGCGGAGAACGACGCGGCCGGCCGACGCCTCCAGGGCGCCCAGCTGGCTCCAGCGTCGGCCGCCACCACGGTACGGGTCCGCAATGGCCAACTGCTGGTCTCCGACGGGCCGTTCGCCGAGGTCAAGGAGATGATCGTCGGCTTCGACCTGCTGGAGTGCGCCGATCTGGACGAGGCGATCGAAGTGGCCCGGGCGCATCCGATGGCCTGGGCCGGGCGGATCGAACTCCGCCCGTTCGCCGACTTCGAGCAGTGACGGATCTGGCCGCCGAGATCGCGGTGCCGCGTACCGACGACGGGGGTACGGCGGCCGGTCGGGCCGCGGCGGCGCAAGCCGTCGCGGCCACCGCCGTCGAGGCGTACCCGCGGATCGTGGCTGCTCTGATCCGGATCACCGGTGACTGGACGCTGGCCGAGGACTGCACGCAGGAGGCGCTGGAGCGGGCGCTGGACCGCTGGCCGGTGGACGGGGTGCCGAACAACCCGGCGGGCTGGCTGATGGCGGTCGCCCGTAACCGGCTGCTCGACGTGGTGCGGCGGGCCTCGGTCGAACGGCACAAGCTGCGTGACGTGGCGGTGCTGGCGCTCACGGCCGCCACCGCCGAACCGGTGCCGGACGAGGAGGTGGTGGACGACCGGCTGCGGCTCATCTTCACCTGCTGCCATCCGGCCCTCGCGCCGCAGGCGCGGGTCGCGCTGACCCTCCGGACGATCTGCGCGGTGCCGACCGCCGACATCGCCCGGGCCTTCCTGGTCAGCGAGTCCACCATGACGCGGCGGCTCACCCGGGCCAAGGCGAGGATCGCCGGGGCCGGTATCCCGTACCGGGTGCCGCGCGGGCACGCCCTGACCGAGCGGCTGCCCGGGGTGCTGGGTGTGCTCTACCTTCTGTTCACCCAGGGCTACGACGCGGACGGCGAGCCGGCCTTCGCCGAGGAGGCGATCCGGTTGGCCCGATTGCTGGTCCGACTCATGCCGGAGCAGCAGGAGGCGAGGGCGTTGCTGGCGCTGTGCCTGTTGCAGCACTCCCGCCGTACCGCCCGGCGGGACACCGACGGCAACCTGGTTCCGCTCGATCGACAGGACCGGTCCCGGTGGGACCACGTGGCGATCACCGAGGCCGACCGTCTGCTCACCGGGCTCACCGAGGCCGGCCCGTACACCTGGCAGGCCCGGATCGCGGCCTGTCACGCCACCGCGCCCAGCGCCGATGCCACCGACTGGTGTCGGATCGCCGAGTGCTACGACCAACTCGCCCAGGTGCAGCCCACCCCGGTGGTCGCCCTGAACCGGGCCGTCGCGCACGGTTGCGCGTACGGGCCGGCGGCCGGGCTGACCCTGCTCGCCGAGGCGCGTGCCGGCGGCGGGCTCGACGGCTACCCGTTGACCCTGGCGGTGGAGGCGGATCTCGTCGCCCGACAGGGCGACCAGGAGCGGGCGGCGGCGCTGTTCCGCGCGGCGGCGGACCGGGTGCACGGCGATGCCGAGCGGCGGGCGCTGCTAGAGCGGTCGCGTGAGGCTGCCGGACCCGGGTCGTAGCAACCGAGGCGAGCGTCCGGCCGGGCGGGGCTGCGCGGACCGCGTTTCCGCTCGATACTGCGGAGATGGTGCGGTGGGCATGGGTGTGGATAGGTGTTCTGCTCGCGTCGAGCGCGGCGGCCTGTGACGATCCGCCGCCGGACGCCGCGCCGGTGTCGCCGGGACCGGCGGCGACGTCCGCAGGATGGACGGCTCCACCGCTGCGGCTGCCCACCGTGGGGTCCGGCGACGCCTGCCCGGTCGCTGAGCCCCGGCCCTGGTCCGACAGCGACCGGGCGCACCGGGTGCTCGGGCCGGGCCCGGTGTATCCGGTCGCCGACTACTTCGTCGACGGCGCCCTGCAACTGCGCGACGAGGACCGCGAAGCGGACGGCACGTACACGAAGAAGGTCCGGTGGGTCGGCTCCGGTTACACCGGCCCGGTGCTGGTACGGGCAGCGCGGATCGACGCGTCGGGTAGCGCGACGGCACAATTCTCGTACACGGGGGAGTCTCGCGACGACGGGCACCACGCGGTGTTGACCAGGCCGGAGAGCGACCTGCCCGGTGTCACCACCGTGGACGGGCCGGGCTGCTACGCCTACCAGGTGGACGGGACCACGTTCAGCGTGACGATCGTGTTCCGCGCCGTCCCGACCAGTCCATCCTGATCGGCGGAGGGTCGGTCGACCGCGGTCGGACTCGTGGCGGCGTGGAGCAGCGGGATGGTGCCGCGGGCCACCAGGAGACCCTGCATCTGCCCGCATACGGGAACTGGTCCGAGCGCTCGCGGAGGCCGTCGACCGGCTGCTGGAGCGGGCCCGCGAGGCTCGGCTCGTCACCGGGCTGTGGTGTGGCACACCGTCCGACGGTCGCGGTTGTCGCGGCAACGGCGACGGAACGTCGGCGTGGTTTCATGGGCCCATGGCGAACCCGGTGATCCTCTCCGTCGACGACGACCCGGCGGTCTCCCGGGCGGTCGCACGGGACATCCGGCGCCGCTACGGCGACCGCTACCGGGTGGTCCGGGCCACCTCCGGGCCGGAGGCGTTGGAGGCGCTGCGCGAGGTCAAGCTGCGTGGCGAGCAGGTGGCGCTGCTGCTGGCCGACTACCGGATGCCGGAGATGAACGGCATCGAGTTCCTGGAAGCGGCGATGGACCTGTTCCCGGCCGTGCGCCGGGTGCTGCTTACCGCGTACGCGGATACCGGTGCGGCGATCGACGCGATCAACCTGGTGGACCTCGACCACTACCTGCTCAAACCGTGGCACCCGCCGGAGGAGAAGCTCTACCCGGTGGTCGACTCGCTGCTGGAGGCGTGGGCGGCCAGTCCGGCCGCGGGGGCCAGTGAGATCCGGGTGGTCGGGCACCGCTGGTCCGCCGAGTCGTTCGCGGTGCGGGACTTCCTCGCCCGCAACCTGGTTCCGTACCGGTGGTTGCTGACCGACGACCCCGAGGGCGGCCGGCTGCTCGCGGCGGCCGGGGTCACTCCGGCCGATGTCCCGCTGGTGGTCACCACCGACGGCAAGGCGCTGGTGTCACCCGCTGAGGCGGAACTGGCCGGGCTGGTGGGACTGGAGGTGACCCCCACTGCGGACTTCTACGACCTGGTGGTGGTCGGCGGCGGGCCGGCCGGCCTGGGTGCCGCCGTGTACGGGGCGTCGGAAGGGCTGCGCACCGTCCTGGTGGAGCGGCTGGCCACCGGCGGGCAGGCGGGGCAGAGCAGCCGGATCGAGAACTACCTCGGCTTTCCCGACGGGGTTTCCGGAGCGCAGCTCACCGACCGGGCACGCCGGCAGGCGTTGAAGTTCGGTGCCGAGCTGATCAGCACTCGGGAGGTGGTGGGCCTGGCGGAGGCCGGGTCGGCGCGGTTGCTGCGGTTCAGCGACGGGCAGACCCTCGCCGCCCACTCGGTCGTGCTGGCGACCGGCGTGTCGTACCGGATGCTCGGCGCGCCCGGCCTGGCCGACCTCACCGGCCGAGGTGTCTTCTACGGTTCCGCGGCCAGCGAGGCGCCGAGCTGTGTGGGTGAGGACGTCTACATCGTGGGCGGGGCGAACTCGGCGGGGCAGGCCGCGGTCTACTTCTCCCGCTACGCGAAGCGGGTGCATCTGTTGATCCGGGGCGCGGACCTGACCGCGTCGATGTCCCGATACCTCATCGACCAACTGGGCCGTATCGACCAGGTGATCGTGCACCCGCACAGCGAGGTGGTGGGTGCCGCCGGTGACGAGCACCTGCAACGGCTGACCCTGCGGGACAACCGGACCGGCGAGCAGCGGGAGGTGGAGACGTCATGGCTGTTCGTCTTCATCGGCGCCGAGCCCCGTACCGGATGGTTGGACGGCACACTGGTCCGCGACGAGCGGGGCTTCGTGGTCACTGGACCGGACCTGGTCACCGGGGGACGTCGACCATGAGGCTGGTCGCTGCCACGTGAGCCGTACCACCTCGAATCGAGCGTGCCCGGGGTGTTCGCCGCCGGTGACGTACGCGCGGCCTCGGTGAAGCGGGTGGCCTCGGCCGTCGGCGAGGGTGCCATGGCCGTGTCGCTGGTGCACCGGTACCTGGAGGCACAGTGAGCAGCGGGGATCCGGGCAGCGGCCCGCTACGGCGGTTGACCGCGGACGACCTACGGACGCTGTTCCTCTTCGAGTCGCTCGACGACGCGCAGTTGAGCTGGCTGGCCGATCAGGGCCGGGTCGAGCGGCGGGACGAAGGTGCCCTGGTCTACGCCGAGGGCGATCCGGCGGAGTGCTTCTTCGTCCTGCTCGACGGCACGGTACGGCTCTGCCGCACGTTGCACGGTGACCAGGTGGAGATCAGCCGCACCGCCCAACGCGGCGTGTACGGCGGTGCCACCCAGGCGTACCTGGGCGACGACCGGCAGTACCGCAACAGCATGTGGGCAATCACCGACGCCGAGTTCTTCGTGCTCCCGGCGGAGCAGTTCGCCCACGCGGTGCGTACCTGGTTCCCGATGGCGATGCACCTGCTGGAGGGCATGTTCATCGGGATGCGGGACACCCAGACGCTGATCGGCGAGCGGGAGCGGCTGCTGGCCCTGGCTTCCCTGTCGGCGGGCCTGACCCACGAGCTGAACAATCCGGCGAGCGCGGCGGTGCGGGCCACCACCAGTCTGCGCGAGCGGATCGCCGGGATGCGGCACAAGCTCGCCATGATCGCCGACGGCCGGCTCGACGGCCGGCGGCTGCATGCCCTGGTGGGTCTCCAGGAGGAGGCGGTCGAGCGGGTGGCGAAGGCGCCGACCCTCTCCCCGTTGGCGACCAGCGACGCCGAGGACGAGTTGACCGACTGGCTTGACGACCGGGGCCTGACCGCCGGCTGGGAGTTGGCGTCGACGCTTGTCGGCGGCGGGCTGGACGTGGACTGGTTGGAGCGGGTCCGTGGGTCGGTCGGCGAGGAGGACTTGGAGGCGGCGGTGCGCTGGCTGGCCTACACGGTCGAGACCGAGATGCTGATGCGGGAGATCGCGGACGCCGCCACCCGGATCTCCACCCTGGTCGGTGCCGCCAAGCAGTACTCCCAGCTGGACCGGGCGCCGTACCAGGTGGTGGACGTGCACGAACTGCTCGACGCCACGTTGGTGATGTTCAAGGGGAAGATCGCCGCCGGGGTCCGGCTGGTCCGCGAGTACGACCGGGGCCTGCCGCCCATTCCGGCGTACGCCGCCGAGCTGAACCAGGTGTGGAGCAACCTGATCGACAACGCGCTCGGTGCGATGGGTGGCGACGGATTGCTCACCGTCCGCACTTCCCGCCAGGACGACTGGTTGATCGTCGAGATCATCGACACCGGGCCGGGTATCCCGGACGACGTTCGCCCCCGGATCTTCGAGCCGTTCTTCACCACCAAGCCGGTGGGTGAGGGCACCGGCCTCGGTCTGGACATCTCCTACCGGATCGTGGTCAACAAGCACCACGGGGACATCCGGGTGACGAGCATGCCCGGCAGCACCCTGTTCCGGGTCCTGCTGCCGATCAGTCCGCCGGGAACGCCGGCCGGCTGACCCCGGCCGCCGGCAGCGGTCGGGCCGGCCAGCGGTCAGGCGCTGCGGTTCAGTCGTACGCCGGCCTGCTCGGCCTGGTTGAAGAGGTCGTTGACGAGCACCACGTCGTGGCCGGCGTTGGCCAGCAGGGAGGCGGCGAGGGCGGCCCGGTAGCCGGACCCGCAGTGCACCCAGATGGTGCCGGCCGGGATGTCGGCCAGTCGGCGGGGCAGCTCGGGCAGCGGTACGTGCACGGCACCCTCGACATGGCTCGCCCGCCACTCGTTGCCCAGCCGCACGTCGAGGACGACCTGTGGGGCGGGCAGCCCGGCCGGCGGCTTCCCGCGCTGCGCGGCGGCCAGCGCCGGGAAGTCCCCGACCAGCAGTTCGCGCAGCTCGGTGGGCTCGTCGGCCCACTGCCGGGGAGCACCGGTCGCCTGGGCGGCGGGCCGATCGATACCGATCCGGACCAGCTCGCGCTGGGCGTCGGCGACCTGCTCCGGCGTCTCGGCCAGCAGCGTGACCGGGGTGCCCCAGTCGATCAGCCAGCCGAGCCAGGTCGACATGGGGCCGTCGAGGCCGAGGCTCACCGTGCCGGCCAGATGCGAGACCACGTACGCCTTGCGGTGTCGCAGGTCGACCACCCACTCCCCGGCGGCGATGCGTTCCCGCAGCTGCGCGGCGTCGGCCCGGGCCACCGGAGTGAGGTCCACCGGCGCCGGACCGCCGGTGTTGGCCACCCCCATGTGTGCGTAGTACGCCGGGTAGGCGTCCAGACCGGCCAGGGTTGCGGTGACGAACTCGGTCGCGGCCAGCCGGAAGACCGGGTTGACCTGCTTCTCCCGGCCGATCGTCGAGTCCGGGGCGTCGGCCTGGCTGGCCGAGCAGAAGCTGCCGAAGCCGTGGGTTGGCCACACCTGCGCCCCGTCGGGCAGCAGGTCGGCGAGCCGCTTAGCCGAGCTGTGCTGACGCCGGGCCAACTCGTGTGCGTGCTCGGCACCGAGCAGGTCGGTGCGGCCGGTGGTGCCGAACAGCAGCGATCCTCCGGTGAAGACCCCCACCGGGCTCCAGCTACCGCCGGTGGCCTCTTCGAGCACGTACGACAGGTGGTGGAAGGTGTGGCCCGGGGTGGCCACGGCCCGGAGCCGCAGCGCCTCGGACACCTCGATGACGTCGCCGTCGCCGACCGGTAGCCGGTCGAAACCAACCTCGTCCTCGGCGGCGACCAGGTACCGCGCCCCGGTCAGCCGGGTCAGGTCCAGCCCGCCGGAGACGTAGTCGTTGTGCAGGTGCGTCTCGACCACGTGGGTGATCCGTACGCCGGCCGCACCGGCGAGGTACAGCACCCGGTCGACGTCGCGCTGTGGGTCCACCACGACCGCTACCTGGCCGTCGGTGACCAGGTAGCTGCGGTCGCCGAGGGACGATGTCTTGATGACCGACACCCGCACTGTCATGTCCAGCTCCTCGATAGGTCGTCTCCAAGGTGCGGTTACCCGGGCGGGGCGCGGAGATGCGGACTCGATCGGGTAGCCGTCTCCGCACGATACCCCGGGGGGTATGCATCGCCCAGTCGGATGGGTCGGTCGGAGCGGACCGAAGGGCCGGTCCGCGGCCGGAGCAGCTCCGACCGCGGACCGGCGTTGTCACCTACCGCTCACAGGCGCGCGCACTGACCCGCCGCCGGGCCCCGCACCGTGTTCGCCCGGCCCTCGTTCACCGGCACGGGCGTGTTGCCCGAGCAGGCGAGCGGACCGCTGATGGTGTTCGCGGCGACGACCACCGGCTGGCTGCCGGAGTTGCCGGTCACGCTCACCGGGCCGCTGACGGTGACCTCGTCGACCCGTACCCCGCCGAGGTTGGCCACCAGCGTCACCGGCCCGTTGATCCGGGCCTTGCTGATTTTCAGGTCACCGGTGGCGCCGGCCACCGTGACCGGACCGGAGACCTTCGTTCCGGACAGCTCGAACAGCACCGGCCGGGTGGCGGACACCGGGCCGTTGATGGTGCCGCCGGTCACCCGCAGGGAAGCCCCTGCGGCGATCGACACCGGACCGGCGATCGTGGCGTTCTCCACGCAGGTCAGGCCGGTGGTCACGAGCAGCGGCCGGGAGTGCTTGCCGGTGATCGTGGTGGTGCACTCCGGCCCGCCCTGCCCGATCGACGACCGCGGTTCGGTGTCCGCGGTCACCGGCGAGTTGGCGGCGAAGTAGCTCACCAGCATGGTGAGGTCGTTGTCGCCGGTGGTCACCAGGTCGCTGCCGCCGCCGAGAGTGGTGAAGTTGTCCCCGCCGGCGGCGAGGAAGGAGTTCACCGTGACCCGGTAGCTGCCCGCCGGGTCGATCGGCATGCCGTTCAGGCTCATCGAGGTGATCCGCGAGCCCGGTGCGGCCTCCGGGTCGTAGGTGTAGCTGAAGCCCTCCGACACGCCGAGCCACAGCACCGGGCGGGACGCGCCCGCCGGCTGCCACTGCTGCTCCAGCACCTGCTTGATCTCGGCACCGGTGTAGGTCTTGGTGACCACGTCGTTGGCGAACGGCTGGACGGTGAAGGCCTCGGCGTAGGTCACCGTGCCGTCCTCGCCGTACAGCAGATCGGCCCGCAGACCGCCCGGGTTCATGAACGCGATCTGCGCCCCGCCCCGACCGGCGTCGCGGGTGCCGGCGAGCTGCACGTCGGCGATGAAGTTGCCGAGCACCGACTCCCTGCCCCGATCCTCGTTGCCGTCGGTGTAGGCCCGCCGGATGTCGGCGGTGATCTCACCGAGCTCGCGCTGGCCCAACTCCTGCGCCCGCGTCTTCGCCGCGGCCACGATCCCGGCCACCGCCGGGTCCTGCGGCGCGCCGACGACATCCACCAGGGACGCGTCGGCGGCGGTGACGGCACCCGCCTCCGGGTCGAAGGTCAGCGTGACCTTGCCCAGCCGCTTGCCGTAGTCCTCGGCCTGCACGATCGGCCGCAGCTTGTCGGTGCCGGGAACCGGCACCTCGAAGGCGTACGGCTGGTGGGTGTGCCCGCTGAAGATGACGTCGACGGTGGCGTCGGCGCGGGTGAACTCGCCGAATACCGGGTCGTTCGCCAGCGCCTCCGGGGAGTCGATGTTCTCGGTCGCGGCGCCCTCGTGCGCGAGCAGCACCACCACGTCCGCCTCGCCGTTGTCCGGGTTGCCGTCCTTGAGCTGGCCGGCGACCAGGTTGGCTTCGGCGACCGGATCGCGGAAGGTGATGCCGGCGATGCCGTCCGGGCTGACCAGCGAGGCGGTCTGCTCGGTGACCACGCCGATGAATCCGACCCGGACGCCACCGATGGTGTTCACCGCGTACGCCGGCAGCGCCCGGGTGTCACCCCGGTACACGTTGGCGCCCAGGTACGGGAATTCGGCCCGGTCGGTCACCCGGCCGGTCAGGTCCGCCATGCCCTTGTCGAACTCGTGGTTGCCCACCGCCGAGACGAGCAGGTCGGCCTGGTTCAACGCGTCGATCGTCGGGTTGTCGTCGTCGATCGCCGAGATGAAGGTGGAGGCGCCGATGTTGTCACCGGCGGAGACGAACGCGGTGTTCGGGTTCTCCGCCCGCAACTGGTTCACCAGACCGGCCACCTGAGCCGCACCGCCGACCGGCTGGCCCCCCACGCTCGCCGGTGACTCCAGTCGGCCGTGGAAGTCGTTGATGCTCAGCAGCTGGAGGTCGACCGGGCCGGTCTCCGCTCCGGTCTCGATGCCCACCACCAGCGGGTTGTGGTCGCTGGCCCGGTACGGGTCCGGCGCGAAGAACGCGGCCAGGCCGTCGTACTGGAAGGCGTACGACTCGACCGCGTTGATCTGCCAGACGTCGACCCCGGTGACCCGCGACGCCAGTGACGGCGAGGCGACGGCGTGGTCGAGCGAGCCCGACTCACCGTTGAAGACGTAGCTGGTCTTTCCGGTGTCGTTCAGATTGCGGTAGTCCTCGTCGTAGAGGACCTGCATCGGGTCCTCCTGGGTGTACGCGTTGAAGTCACCCAGCAGCAGCACGTTGTCGGTTCCGCTGTCCGCCTTGACCTGATCCACGAAGGTGGCCAGTGCCCCGGCCTGTCGGACCCGGTCACCGTTCCAACCGCCCTGGCCGTCCCCGGCATCGGCGTTGTCGCCGGTGCCGGCACCGCTCTTGGACTTGAAGTGGTTGGCCACCACGATGAAGTCCACCGAGCCGGCGGTGAACGTCTGCGCGATCGGTTCGCGGGCGTTGGACCACACCGTCTCGTCGTTCACCGACCGCGACGGACCCTTCGGCTGCGCCTCGGCCGGCTTGAAGATGATCGCCGTGGTGATGACGTCCTGCTCGGCCGCGCTCGGCAACTCGGCCGGAGCACGTACGTAGTCCCAGGTGCCCGCGCCGTCCTCGCTGTTCAGGGCGGCGACCAGACGCTTGAGAGCCTGCTGCGGGTCCTCGGCGTCGAACCGGACCGAGTTCTCGATCTCCTCCAGCGCCACCACGTCGGCGTTCAGGGCGGTGATCGCCGAAACGATCTTCGTCTCCTGCCTGGCCAGCGCCGCCTCGTCGGCGGCACCCCGGGCGTCGCCGCCGAAGTGGACGAAGTAGTTCAACACGTTGAAGCTGGCCACCCGCAGGTCGCCGCCGACGTCGACCGGTCCGGCGGTACGCGGGTTGGTGGTCTTGAACGTGGTCCGGGCGGCCGGTGCGGTGTCCGCGTCGACCGGGCGGGTCGGCTGTAGACGCCACTCGTTGAAGCCGTACGACAGCACCGACGGGCCGAACGCCTCCACCTGGTCGCCGACCCGCAACGGGCTGGCGGGCGAGACGTACGGCGGCAGTAGCCCGGCGGTGGCCAGGTTCGTCGTCCTACCATCGTCCACCAGCAGGCGACGCAGCTTGTTCTCGGTGGCCAGGGCCTGTGCGGCGGCCGAGCCGGGACGGGCCACATCGGTGGGCGTACGGGCCGGCAGGTCGCCGGCGGCGAGTGCCACCTCGCCGTACCGGTTGGTGTTGTACACCTCCGACACGGCGTACGCGCCGACCGGCGCCACCAGCATCGACTCGACCGACTCGCGAGCCGCCTCGCCGAGAGGCAGCTCGACCGGGACCGGTGCGGGCAGCGGTGCGCCCTGCGCGCAGACCTGGACGTCGGTCCGGGCCGCGATGGTCAACTGGGTGAGGCCGTTGAACTCGTTCGCCGTGCCGCTGACCCGTACCCGGTCGCCGATCGCGACCGACGGGTGGTTCGCGACGGTCGTGGTGAGGTACACGAAGATGCCGTCCGAGGCGGTTCCGGCGGCGACCGGGCGCTCGGCGCCGCTGCCCGCCGTCTGCACGTACACCCCGTTGTAGCCACCGGCGCGGTGGTCGGCGGTGACGATGCCCTCCACGGTCACCCGGCTGCCGGCCAGCGGCGTGGCCGCACCGGTGCCCTGCACCTCGGCGATGGTGTGGTCGACGGTGACGGTGCAGCCGGTCGGGTCCGGATCAGGGTCCGGATCCGGATCCGAGGCGGCGTTGCGCACTCCGAAGGTGCTCGCCGCAGGTGCCTGCCAACTGCCGTCGATCCTCTGGAGCGAGTCGCCCGTCGGGGTCGACGCGGTTTCCTGCACGCCGATGTCGACCCCGTCCCGGCCGCTCGCCGGTCCGCCGACCGCGGTGAAGGTGCCCTCGTAGGTCAGGAACTCGGCGACGTCACCGCCGGGCGCGACGAGCGCGACGCCGTCGGGTGAGCCGTTCTGGATGCCGTTCGACGGGTACGACTCGACCACCACACCGGCGGCCGGCACCACGCCGCTCAACGTCCTGGTGTCGTACGCCGCGCCGTTGGCGCCGTTGTACAGGACGATCTGCCAGCCGGTCAGGTCGAAGCCGACCGGCCCCTCGACCTCGATCGCCTCGCCGGCGTCCGTGCCGGCGTTGTCGTAGTGGATTTCACTGATGAACGGCGTGGTGGGCGCCGTGTCGGCGAAGGCGGTGGTGCCACCGGCGAGGACAAGCGTGGTGGCGGTGGCCAGTACGCCCGGGATCGTGAGTAGTCGTGTACTTCTTGCGCGCTGCATGTATGCGGCCTCCGAAGGGAGTAGACCGTCGGAGGATATGCGGCACCGGTGTCCACGCGGGAGCCACCAGGTGTACCAATGCGGCAAAGACCGGGTGGCTCAGCCGCCCCGGGCGGCGAGACCGGGTGGCTCAGCCGCCCCGGGAGACCGGGCCGACCAGCTGCCGCTCGGTTCCCGTCATGCTGAGCATCACCCACTGCACCTTGCCCTTCGTGATCAGGCCGACCATCTCCGGATGCAGCTGGGTGAACCAGCTCTGCACGCTGGCCAGACCGAGGGCGTTCGCGGCGGTGGCCGCCTCGGCCTCGGTGAGCCGCTGAAGCACCACGATGTCGCTGCGGACCAGGACCTCGACGTCCCAGCCGGCCAGGTCGTCCCGCACCACCAGGGTGGCCCGCCAGGGTGCGCTGAGATTGGTGTCCGGCCCGGTCACCGGACCGGTGTCGATCACCACGAGCTGCGGTTCGGTAGGTGTGGCCGGCACCGGTGGAGCGACACCGGGCGGCAGGAACGAGGCGATTTCCCGGCCGATGACGCAGCGCCGCAGGAAGGCGTCCCACTCCTGCTCCCGCGCGGTCTGGATGAACAGCCGGGCGCCGAGCGCCAGGGACCGGAAGGCGAGCAGCTCGGCTGCGCGTACCCCGCCGGTGAGCATCAGCCGGGTCGGCTCGGCCCGGAACACCCGTAGCCCCACCGGATCCTGCTGACGGTCGCGGCCGACTACCAGCCCGCCGCCACCGGCGACCAGCCGTAGCCCGGCGACGGAGGCGCCGTCCGCGACGTGCAGCCCCATCCGACTGCCAGGAAAGGCGACACCGTTCATCGCAGGAAGCCTCCCAACGGCAGGGTGGCGGCCACGCCGTGGGCGTGCTCGCCGTCGAGTCTCTGCAGGAGACCACCGTGATCGCGGATCGCCTGGTCGAGTGCACGATCGGCGGTGGCCAGCGCGGCCGGGTCGGCGCCGATGAGCCGGAACGCCACCTCCACCAGAGCGTCGTCGTCACCGGGGCGGTCGTTCTCCCGAGCCACCGAGATGGATACCACGCCTGCCGCAGCGGGTAGTCCGCGTAGCAACGGGTCGATCTGCCACGCCCGGCCGGGCCAGGCGAGCAGTCGATGACAGCTCTGCGGGACCCCCTGAGCCGTCCAGCTCCGCCAGCCTTCCCGGGCCAACGGGTGGTCGGTGCCGCCGGTCGCGTCTCCGGTCAGATGGGTCAGCTGGGCGACCGCGGCGAGCACCTCGTCCCGGTTCAGCAGCCGGGCCGTCGCCCGTTCCTGCCGCAGCTGACGCCGAGTGCGCCGGATCGCCGCGGTGAGCGCCGGCCGCAGGTCGCGGTCGGCGTGAAAATCGGGGGTACGCGGCGCGTGCAGCACCACCCACGCCTGCCGGCTGGCCGGGACACTGCCATTCGTCAGTTCGCGGTAGGCGCGGTCGACCGCCGCCGCGCGGGCGCGCGGTGCCGGGGTCACCTGGATCAGCACCTGCACCGTCACGACGGGCGTCTTCGGGTCGGCTGCTGGCAGCAACGCCACAGGTGAGGGCAGGGCCTGCGGTGCCCCCATGAGCAGCGCGCCCTCGGTCGGATCGACCTCCAGCACCGCGCTGAGCCCGCCCCGGTGGGTCAGCAGCACGGCCGGCTGATCGTCGATTTCGACCTGATCCAGCTCGACGGTGCTCTCCAGGTGGCGCAGCAGCTGCCAGGGGCCGTCGGATCCGGCACTGACCGGTTGCCGGCTCCGCCCCCGGTACGCCCACCACACCGCCAGCCACTGGTGCAGCCATCGGCCCCGGTGGTGCACCATCGTCGGCGCGAGCACCAGCACCGTGACGGCGGCCACGGCAACGGTCAGCGGCAGGCCGTGCGGCGTGGCCGCCAGCACCGCCGCAGCACCGGCCTGCCAGGCCACGAGTTGGGCCACATGTATCCCACCGACGCGCGGCTGTCGTCGGTGTGGACGTACGACCGGAATCGCCGCGGCGTCCCCGGCCGCGCCTTCGGCAGCGGCCTGTCCCGTGGGGGCGGCCGTGGCCTGCGTTGCGGCCTGGCTCTCCGGGGCCCGGGCGGCGGGCGCGGCGGCCGGTGCCGCGGTGGCGGCCCGACTGGTGTACGCGGTGCCGACCGTGGCCCGCCCCTGCCCACGCTGAGTCGCCCAGGTGTGGCCGGGACCGGTACCGCCGAGCGTCGGTGCCGGCGCTGCGCCCTGCTGCGGGGGCGTGCGCTGCTGTGGTGGCGGTGCCGCCGCCCCCGGGTGATGCTGCCAACCCGGCTCGCCCGGTCGAGCCGCACCCGGATGCGTCACCGCACGTCCCTCCCTGACCGGCAGGGCATCGTCATCGCCCGATCGCGGCGCGTACGTCGGTCACCGTCACGGTCCGCAGCTCGTCGAGGCTCGGACGTTGCCCGGACTGGCGCAACCGCTGCGCCTGTGCCTTACGGACACCCTCGAAGAGCTTGCGCGCCTCCCGCGCGTTGCCGAAATTCTGGTCCCGTTCGATGGTGCCGAAGTGCGCACGGAGCATTTCGGAGACGCCATCGGCGAGCAGGTACTCGTCGCCGCCGGCCATCCGCTCCACGATGACCACCAACTGCTCCGGGGAGTAGTTGCCGAACTCCACAGTCTTGGCGAAGCGGGAGGCCAGACCGGGGTTGGCGTCGAGAAACTGCAGCATCTCGCCGGTGTAGCCGGCCGCGATCACCGCGATCTCGTCGCGGTGATCCTCCATCAGCTTGACCAGCGTGTCGATGGCCTCCTGCCCGAAGTCGCCGCCGGTGCCCGACGACCGGGACAGGGTGTACGCCTCATCGATGAAGAGCACGCCGCCGCGCGCCAGTTCGAACGCGGCGGCGGTCTTCTCGGCGGTGTGGCCGATGTACTGGCCGACCAGGTCACGTCGGGAGACCTCGCGGAAGGCGCCGCCGGGCAGCGCGCCCAGCGCCGCCAGCAGGTCACCGTAGATGCGCGCCACGGTGGTCTTACCGGTGCCGGGGGCACCCGCGAAGATCAGGTGATGGCTGACCGCGCCGACGGGCAGCCCGGCGCTGCGCCGCCACTCGTTGACCTGGATCTCGTCGATGAGGGCGCGGACCTCCTCCTTCACCGACTCCAGGCCGACCATGGCCGCCAGCTCGGCCAGCAGCTTCTCCACCCGGGCAGCGTCCTGACCGGTGGTGGCGCGGGCGGCGTCGGCGCCGAACGTGGCCTTACGGTTGACGGTGCCCTCGACGATGGTCGGCTCGGCACCCTCGGCGATCTCGATCGTCGGCTGGCCGGTGTTCTCTGTGGTGCACTCCTCCACACTGCCGCGACAGCCTCGGGCGAAGGAGACCGCCGGCCCGCGGGTGTCGCGGATCCGGCAGCGACGCAGCACCGGGGCGCTCTGATGGACCACCGCCACGCCGGCCTGCCCGGTCTGGGAGATCTCGCAGGTCTCGATGATCGGCCGGCCGTGCTGGTAGATGTAGATGCCCCGGTTGCCGCAGCGGGTCACCGTGCTGGTGCGGATGGTCGGGGCCGCCCCGATCCGCACGATGATGCCGTCCTCGCTGAGATCGGTGAACTCGCACCCCTCGACGCTGCCGTCGGAATCCTCCACCACCAGGCCGTAACGTCCGCCGGTCACCCGGCAGCGGGTGAGCGTGAACTCCGACCGGCCGGCCACCTGGATCGCCGCGCCGAAGCCGGCGCCCAGCTCGCACCCGGTCATGGTGAGCCTCGCTCGGTCGGCCACCACGACCGGCGCGTCACCGGCCTTCAGGACCAGGTCGCGCAGCTCCAACCGGCCAGAGTTGCAGGACACCGTCGGATAGGTCCCGGAGGACGCGTCGATGGTGACCGTGCCCGGACCCTGCGCGGCGACCACGCTGATGCCACGGTCGTTGACGAACAGTGCCTCGTGGTAGGTGCCGGGACTGACCGAGACGACCGTGTCGTCGCTGGCCACCGCCAGTGCCTCCCCGATGGACGGGTAGGCACCGGGCTGATCCGGGGAGACGAGAAGGGTGCGCGTCATGGCTCCGGCTCTGAACGGCGAGGAGAGGGCGGAACCGACGATATCCCAGGCGGTCGACGCGGTGTGAGCCCCTCGACGCCGATGGTGCCCGGACGCCACCCCCGTCGGACGGTCGGTGACGGTTAGGCTCGCTGGCGGGCCGGGCGAACCCTCGCCGGGAATCCCCTGTCGACAACCGGGAGGACGGATGGCGCAGCCACGGATGCTGCCGCTGGCGGCCGGTGCGCTGCTGGCCGAGGGCACCGTCCACACGCACACCTCGGTACGTGGAGACGTGACCCCTGACCTGCATCCGGTGGTCCGGCGTTTCCTGCACGGGCTGCCGGTCGAGCAGCGCGAGCGCTACGCCGGCTGGTGCGCCGAGGCGGCGCTGATCTCCGACCGGCTCTACGCCGCCGAGGCCGGCGGGCCACCACTCGACGCCGCCCGCTGCCGTGCGCTGCTGTGGGGCGCGAAAGTCCGGGTCACCCGGGTACGCGAGGAGGGCGACCCGCGCCACGGCGAGGTTCAGCCGCCCTGTCGCTCCTGCGCCGCCCTGCTGGACTGGTTCGGCGTGGAGGCGCTGACATGAGCGAGCGCTTTCCACCCCTGGTGGCGCAGGCCCTCGCCGCCGCCGGCTGGTCGCCCGACCGCTCCGACGAGAGCCGGGGCCGCGAGTGGGGACTGCGGATCGCCGCCGACGCCACCCCCGGCGGTCGCCAGCACACCGTGACCGCCCGGGCGATCGAGGCGTATGCCGAGTTCGGTGGCCTGCGGGTACGCCCGCAGGGTGAAGGTGAACAGGTCGCACCGAGCGAGGTCCACCTCGACCCGTTCCTGGTGCGGCACTCGGTGGAAACCCTCGCCGAGCTGGCCGAGGCGATCGGCGCGCCACTGAGCCCGCTCGGCGAGGAGGGCGACGGCACCGGCATCCTGGCGGTCGACGAGCACGGCCGGGTGTTCGTGCTGGACCACACCGGGGACTGGTTCCTCGGCGCGGATCTCGACGAGGCGCTCACCACACTGGTGCTCGGTCACCGCCCTGCGCGGGTACGCGCGGACGGCACCTGGTGACCGGCTGGCAGCCGACCACCGCCGCCGAGCGCGCGCTGTTGGCCGCCGCCGAGACCGGCGACCGGGAAGGCTTCCTCACCGAACTCGTGGCCGGTCCGTTGCTGCTACCCGTGTCGCCCGGTGCGGCGGCCGGCCGGGAAACGGTGGCCTGGGCGACCGGCCAACACGACGGCGTCACGCACGTGCTCGCGTACACCTCACCGGCGGCAATCGCCGCCGGGTTGCCCGGCCAGTCGGTGGCCTACCGGGTGTCGGGCTTGGTCGACCTCGCCGTCGACTGGCCCGACGACGAATGGATGTTGGCGATCGACGCCGGGCTGCCGATCGGCATCCGGCTGGCGGCTGACGAACTCAGGGCCCTGACCGAGCCGGTCGTGGAGGCCGAGCGACCGCTGCGCGAGGCGGTCCGGCGGCAGGACCCGAACTCCCTGATGGCCGCACTGCTCCGGGCCGAACTGGTACTGCCGGTGGACCCGGACGGACCGGCGACACGTGACCTGTCCGATCCCGACTTCCCGTGGTGGACCCTTCCCGACGAGCAGGGCCGGGTCAGCCTGCCCGTGTTCAGCTCGGAAGCCCGGATGCGACAGGCACTCGGCGAGCGAGACCTGGTGGTGGTCAGCAGCCTCCAGCTCACCGACCACTGGCCGGACATCTCCTGGCAGTTGCTGCTGAACCCGGAGACGCCGCTGGCCGCGGCCCTGCCCGGCGAGGCGCTGCTGACGTTGCGCGACTGGCTCGGCGAGCTGCGACAGGTGATCAACGCGGCGGCCGAGCAGGAGCAGGCGCGCCGCGATACGGCCAGGTACGCCGACCCGTCGGCGGTGGGCGTACCGCTGCCCCGTCCGGCACCCGACAGCGATGATGACGGTCCCGATCCCGCCGCACCGCTGCTGCTGCAACTCGTCATCCCGCACCGCTACCTGACGTCCTACCTGCAGGACGGGTACGACCGGGCGGCTGGACTGGTGCACGCCTGGCATGGCCCGGGACGGGACACCCCGACCCGGCTGTACCGACGGCTCGGGCTGCTCGGTGAGGGCTCTCCGTTCGAGGAGTCCGACGAGTGGGTGGCGGTGCTGCGCTGGCCACCCGGCGAGACCACGCCCGACGAGTGGGGTCAGGGCCGACCGCGGATGGAGTCCCTTGCCGTACCGGACGGCACCGAGCTGCACTGCCTGCACGCGGACGGCCGGGAGGAGCTGCTGGCCCGCTTCGACGCCACCGCCCGCCGCTGGTCCCCGGCCTAGCTAGCGACCGCGGCCAGCGAACCAGGCTCGCGCCGGCGGGCTCTTGATCAGGACGAGCGACATACCGGCCAGCCCACCCACGACCAGCGGCGTGACCATCGTCGGGTGATAGCTGATCTTGCCTAGCGCGAGCAGCGTGACGATGACGACGACGAAGAGCCCGAAGGTGAACCCGGCCGGCACGGCCAGTCCTGCCGCGTTGTCGCCCGTCCAGGCCATGAGAATCCCCATTGACGCGAGCAGCACCACCAGCAACGCGATCGCCAGTACGCCAGCACCGATGCCCACCACCAGGACCTTGCCCAGCCCGTCGCCCTCGGCGCGCAGCATCGCGCGGAAGAAGGCGACCCCGGCGATCAGCCAGATGACGATCGAGGGCACCATCAGCAGGACGGCGATGATGACGACGACAGGTCGCCGGCGTGGCGTCGGCCCGGGCGCGGAGCCGGGCTCCGCCGAGGTGGTGAGCACTTGTGCGTCCTCTCTGCTCATTCGGCCGGACGGCGCCAAGCGGCTTCACCGGCCCGAGCGGAATCAGACAGGGTCTGTTCGGTCAGGCCCGACGCTGCGGCAGGCCCGCCGCCGGTGAGCGCGGGTTCCGGGGCCAGGCTGGTTTGTCGGCGGCGGCGTGAACGGCGACGGAGCTTGACGATGGCCACTACTCCGCCGACGAGCAGGGCGAGGAAGACCGTCCAGACCAGCACCACGATCACGATCTCCGTGTAGTCGGGACCATCGCTTCCGGCCGCCCGCGCGGCGGCGAGTGCCTCGTCGATCTCTGGCTCGCTGGGTGCTGCGGTGCGGCTACCCCGTCCATCGGGTTCGCCGGTCAACGCCTCCCGCAGGTCGAGTACGCCCCATCCGTAGTACTCGTCGTGGCCCGGCTCGCCGGCGTCCTTGGTGGTCTCAAGCAGCCGCTGGAACGTCTGGTAGGCACTCAGATCCGGATACTCGGCCTTGATCAGGGCTACCGCACCGGAGACGATTGCGGTGGCGTTGCTGCTGCCGGTCGCGGTGTTGTACCGACCGCCGGGCACGGCCAGCACGATGTCCTGGCCGGGCGCGGCGAGGCTGACCAGCCGGTCCAGGGTGCCGGGCACGGAAGCCTTCTTACTGATGACCCCCTCTTTGTCGACTCCGTTGACCGAGACGCTGCCGGCGTGCGCAGCCGGGTAGCCGACCAGGATTTCGTCGTCGTTGCCGGCGGCGGCGACCACGATCACGTTGCTCCGGTAGGCGCGCTCGACCGCCCGGTTCAACTCGTCGTTGAAGCTGCTGGATAGCGACACATTGATCACATCGGCACCGGCGTCGATCGCCCAGTGGATGCCGGCGGCGAGCGCCGTCGGTGCGATCAGCGGGGCGCCGTCCTTCTTGATGGTCACCGGAAGGATCTTGGCCTTCGGTGCGACGCCGAGCACTCCGTCGCGGCCTCGCGGGCCATGCCCGTGGCCGGCGATCAGCGAGGCCATACCGGTGCCGTGTCCCTGGCGGTCGACACGGCCCTTGCTGCGGTCGTCGTAAAGGTCCAGGCCGGGCAGGACGTTGCCGCGCAAGTCCGGATGGGTCGCGTCCACCCCGGTGTCGATGACCGCCACGGTGACACCCTCACCCTGGGTGATCTTGTGGAGTTCGGCCAGCTTGAGGGCTTTGACGTGCCACGAGCCGTTGCGGGTTGCGTCCGCCGCCGCAGGTCCGGCGGGCAGGATGAGGGCAGCCAGGACGCTTGCGCCGGCGAACGTGGCGGCTGCCGATCGGGTGAGGACACGCATGCCCGTCAACCTTCCTCTGTGGGCCGCCGTGCCGGACGGCTGGGATTGGACGGTCACCGCATGGTACGGCCCGGTCACCCGAGTTCGAGTGACCGGCCCGCCGTCAGCTCTGGCCGAGCGCTCTGCCCTGCTCGCGCGGCCGGTGTTCGGCCGGTGCCTCGACCACACCGGCGGCGGACGACTCCGTTACCCACAACTCGTCGTCGCCCTCGCCGTACTCCCAGGTCTCGTGGTTTTCATCGCGCGGCACATCCTTGCGCGGGGTGGGAACGGGCGGCCCGCCGCGTCGGCCACCCAGCGACGGATTCGGGCCGGTGGTGGGCGCGGGCCGGGCACCACCCCCACCGGCGCGTCCGCTCAGATCGGGCCGCGCACCGGGAGTACCGCCGCCGGTGGCGGGCTTGCCGACAGGTGGCTGGCCCGCCGCCGGCTTTGCCGGCGTGCTGCTCAACGGGGAGCCGATGCTGGCCGGGCGGCCCGCCGCGGCACTTCGCTGACCGCCGAGGCTCGGCGGGGG
>NZ_JBXUOW010000066.1:0-27766 GCF_057196645.1 Micromonospora sp. ATLC16 | reverse complement strand
GGCGGCGATCGCCGCGCTCGGCGAGGCCGCCGGCGAGCCCGGCCCGGACGTCTTCCTGGCCCCGCTGATGGAGGCCGCGCGCGCCGTGCTGGCCGGCCCCGACCTCCGCACCGCCATCGAGCAGGAGGTCGGCCCCCTCGGCTGACGCGAGGACCGAAGCCGAGGCGGGCGGCTCAGGCGGCTGGCGGGAGGACCTTGGCGACCAGCGCGGCCAGTTCGCGCAACGCCTTACCGCGGTGGCTGATCGCGTCCTTCTCCTGCGGGGTCAGCTCGGCGTTGGTGCGGTCCTGGCCGTCGCCGAGGAAGACCGGGTCGTAGCCGAATCCACCGTCACCGCGCGGGGCGCGCAGCAGGCGACCCGCCTGCCGGCCGTCGACCAGGTGTTCCTTGCCTCCGGGCAGCACCAGCGCGACGGTGCAGACGAAGGAGGCGCCCCGGTGCTCGTCCGGCACGTCGCCGATCTGGTCGAGCACGAGTTGGAGGTTGGCCTGGTCGTCACCGTGCCGCCCGGCCCAACGGGCGCTGAACACCCCCGGCATCCCGTTGAGCGCGTCGACGGCCAGCCCGGAGTCATCGGCGATCGTCGGCAGCCCGGTACGCCGGCAGCCCTCCCGGGCCTTGATCAGCGCGTTCTCGCCGAAGGTCAGCCCGGTCTCCGGCAGCTCCGGGTACGCCTCGACGTCATCGAGCCCGATCAGGGCGACCCGGTGCGCGCCCAGCGCCCCGTCCAGGATGCGCTGCAACTCGATCAGCTTCTTCTGGTTCCGCGTGGCGAGCAGCACCTTGTTCATGCGTTGTCACGCCTTCCGCTGAGCTTCGGCCAGATCCAGACAGCCGGCCACGGCCAGGTCGAGCAGAGCGTCGAGCTGTTCGCGGGCGAAGACGCCGGCCTCGCCGGTGCCCTGCACCTCGACGAAGTCACCGGTACCGGTGCAGACCACGTTCATGTCGACCTCGGCGGCCACGTCCTCGTCGTAGCACAGGTCCAGGCGCGGCTCACCGGCAACGACACCGACACTGACCGCCGCCACCGAACGGTGCATCACCTTCTCCGGCTTACCGGTCAGGGCCTTGCGGGCGGCGAGCCAGTCCACCGCGTCGCGCAGCGCCACGTAGGCGCCGGTGATCGCGGCGGTCCGGGTGCCGCCGTCGGCCTGCAGGACGTCGCAGTCCAGCACGATCGAGTTCTCGCCGAGCGCCTTGAGGTCGATCGCGGCCCGCAGGCTCCGGCCGATCAGCCGGGAGATCTCGTGGGTACGCCCACCGACCCGGCCCTTGACGCTCTCCCGGTCCGACCGGGTGTTGGTGGCCCGGGGCAGCATCGCGTACTCCGCGGTGACCCAGCCCAGCCCGGAACCGCGGCGCCAACGCGGCACCCCCTCGGTGACGCTCGCGGTGCAGAGCACCCGGGTGCCGCCGAATTCCACGAGCACCGATCCTTCGGGATGGGTGCTCCAGCCGCGGGTCAGGGTCACCGGTCGAAGTTGGTCGGGTCGCCGCCCGTCAGGTCGTGCCATGCCTGCACCCTATGCGGTGCGCCGAGCGCGCCCTCCCCGGGTCTCCGCCGCCCGGCGGATCAGACCTCGTAGCTGGCGCCGGGACGGACCACTTCCAGCGGGCCGGCGTACGCGGCGGAGGCAGCCGCCACGGTGAGCGCCTCACTGCCCCAGGCGGGGACCAGATGGGTCAGCAACAGCCGCCCGACGTTGGCCTTGGCTGCCGCCTCGCCCGCCTCACCGCCGGTGAGATGCAGATCCGGTGGGTTGTCGACCCCGTCGAGGTAGCTGGCCTCGCAGAGGAAGACGTCGGCGTTCTGGGCCAGACGCAGCAGCGCCTCGCAGGGGGCGGTGTCCGAGGAGTAGCAGAGCACCCGGCCGCCGTGCTCCAGGCGTACGCCGTAGGTCTCCACCGGGTGCAGCACCCGGTCGACGGTGACGGTGAACGGGCCGATCGGGAAGGTGCCGGGTTGCAGCGCGTAGAACTGGTAGACGTCCTCGACGGTGCTGTCCTCCTGCCCGTACGCGGTGGCCAGCCGGTCCGGGGCGCCGGCCGGCGCGTAGACCGGCAGCGGCGGGCACGGCCCGTCCGGGCCGTACCGCCGCACCACCACGTAGGTCGCCGCGTCGAGGATGTGGTCGCAGTGCAGGTGGGTCAGGAGGATGGCGTCCGGGGCGTGCAGCCCGGCATAGCGTTGCAGGGTGGACAGTGATCCCGAGCCGAAGTCGACCAGGAGCCGGAAGTCCTCGGCCTCGACCAGATAGGCCGAGCAGGGGGACTCGGGTCCGGGGAAGCTGCCCGAGCAGCCCAGGACGGTCAGTCGCATCGAGTTGTCTCGCTGTCACGGTAGGTAGTGATCGTGCCGGCCGCCGCTCCGGCGGTGATCACTACCGACGCGTACGCCACGCTGGGCAGCCTACGCCCGCGCATGCAAGCGCAAGAATGATCTGCTCGAAGTTGTCATCAACGTGACACCGGTTCCGCCCGTCCGATCGACCACCCGTCACCGAAGTGGTCGGGTCGGGCAGACCGACGCGACGAGGGCCACCGCACATCGCCGGTGACCCTCGTCACATGGTAATGCTGCCGCAGGTCAGGCCCAGAGCTGGCCGTCCAGCGCCTCCTCCGCGTCGGCGAGCGTCCCGCCGTACGCCCCGGTGCTCAGATACTTCCAGCCGCCGTCACTGACCACGAACGCCACGTCGGCCCGGCGTCCGGCCCGTGCCGCCTCGTGCGCCACGGCAAGCGCGGCGTGCAGGACCGCGCCGGTGGAGAAGCCGACGAACAGCCCCTCGACCTCCACCAGTTGCCGGGTACGCAGCACCGCGTCCCGGGTGCCGACGGAGAAGCGCCGGTTCAGCACGGTCGCGTCGTAGAGCTCCGGGACGTACCCCTCGTCGATGTTGCGCAGCCCGTAGACCAGCTCGCCGTAGCGCGGCTCGGCCGCGACGATCTGGATGCCCTCGACCTTCTCGCGCAGGTAGCGCCCGGTGCCCATCAGGGTGCCGGTGGTGCCGAGCCCGGCCACGAAGTGGGTGATCGTCGGCAGGTCGTGCAGCAGCTCGGGCCCGGTCGTCTCGTAGTGCGCCCGGGCGTTCGCCTCGTTGCCGTACTGGAACAGCATCACCCAGTCGGGGTGCTCGGTGGCGATCTGCTTGGCCGTGGCGACCGCCTGGTTGGAGCCGCCCGCCGCCGGCGAGAAGATGATCTCCGCGCCGTACATCCGTAGCAGCTGCACCCGCTCGGTGGAGACGTTCTCGGGCATCACGCAGACCAGGCGGTACCCCCGCAGCTTGGCCACCATGGCCAGGGAGATGCCGGTGTTGCCGCTGGTCGGCTCCAGGATGGTGTCGCCGGGCCGGAGCCGGCCGGCGGCCTCTGCCGCCCGGACCATGAACAGGGCGGCCCGGTCCTTGATGCTGCCGGTCGGGTTCCGGTCCTCGAGCTTTGCCCAGAGCCGCACCGGCGGAGCGCCCTCGGGCACCGTCGGCGACAGTCGGGGCAACCCCACCAGCGGTGTCCCGCCGCAGGCGTCCAGCAGGCTGTCGTACCGCGCCATCGCGGCCGCCTCAGCTCGCGGTGACGCGCGTCCGGCCCTCGGCCGGCGCGGCCGCGACGTGCTGCGCCATCGCCGCCGCCGCGGCGAAGCCGAACGCACCACCGGCCACCGCGGGCAGGATGGTCACGCTGTCGCCGTCGTTGAGCTTGGCGTCCAGCGCGCCGAGGAAGCGCACGTCCTCATCGTTGACGTAGACGTTGACGAAGCGGTGCAGCGCGTCGGCCTCGGTGACCAGCCGGCCACGCAGCCCGGCGTGCCGGGAGTCCAGGTCGGTGAGCAGGTCGTTGAGCGTGTCGCCGCTGCCCTCGACGACCTTCGCGCCGCCGGTGTAGCTGCGCAGGATGGTGGGGATGCGAACCTCGATGGCCATGGTGTCGTACTCCTCGCTCGGGTGGACTGCTCGGTGACGGGGAAGGGCGTGCGGGGGCTGAGGTGGTCAGCGGCCCGAACACTCGTAGTCGACCGTCGCCGGGCTCTGCCCGAACATGTATGACTGCACGGCGTGCGGATCCACCCCGGCGTCGAGGATCCGCACCGGCTCTTCGGTCACCACGCCGTCCACGATGCGGAAGGAGCGGATCTCCTCCGTGTCGGGCTCGCGCGTGGAGACGAGCAGATAGTGCGCGCCGGGCTCGCCGGCGAAGGAGATGTCCGTCCGTGACGGGTACGCCTCGGTGGCGGTGTGCGAGTGGTAGATGACCACCGGTTCCTCGTCCCGGTCGTCCATCTCGCGCCACACGCGCAGGTGCTCCATCGAGTCGAACTCGTAGAAGGTCATCGAACGGGCGGCGTTCTCCATGGGGATGTGCCGGGTCGGCGTGTCACTGCCGACGGGACCGGCGACCACACCGCAGGCCTCGTCGGGGTGATCCCGACGGGCGTGGGCGACGATCGCGTCGACGATCGACCGGTCGATGCTCAGCACGTCGCCAAGGGTAGCGCCCGACAGCGGTCAACCGCGAGGCGGTGCCGGTCACAGTCAGTCGATCAAGGCGTTGAGCAGGGACTCCTGGAGATAGCCGAGATATGCGTAGACCGAAAGCTGGAACACCCGGCTGGAACTCGGGTCGTCGGCGACCGCGTCGTCGAGTTCCGCGCCCAGGTCCGTCCCGTCCTTGATCCCCAGCCGTACGCCCATCGCCAGCCGGGCGTCGTTGAGCGCGCGCAGCCACGCCTCCGCCGCCTCGGCGTCCAGGCGTACCTCCCCGCCGCTGTCGCCGGGCAACGCGGCCAGGATCGCGCCGGCCTGGTCGATCTTGGCGGTCTTCAGGTCGCCTTCGGTGTACCGGCGGAACTCCGCAGTCCCCGACGCGTCCTCCGGGTATGCCTCCGGGAAGAGCCGGCAGACAACCGGGTCGGAGTGGTCGAAACCGTCGGTGAGCAGGCCGACCACCTCAGAGGCGACCTTTCGGAGCACACGCATCTCGTCCACCGCGAAGGTGGCGACGTACCGGTCACCGCGGCGGCGGAACATACTCACGACCGGTCCACCGTCGCCCAGAGTCCGTACGCGTGCAGCTGAGAGGCATCGTGCTCCATGCGTTCCCGGGCCCCGCTGGAGACCACCGCCTTGCCCTTGTGATGCACGTCCAGCATGAGCTGCTCGGCCTTCTCCCGGCTGTAACCAAAAAGCTTCTGGAACACCCAGGTCACGTAGGTCATCAGGTTCACCGGGTCGTCCCACACGATCGTCACCCACGGTCGGTCAGCTGCCGGCACCTCATCGGTGTCCGGGGTCTCGACCGGTGCAACCTGCGGAGCCGCCATGCCCCCCATCGTGCCACCGGATCCGGGAAATCGAGGAACCGGAACGCCGGACCGGCCCGGATCACCAGCCACGGCCGCTCCCACGCTCCGACTGGTCGCGTCCCGGACGTGCGCGGATCCCCCACCGGCACCGCCGGCAGGGTGCGGGGCGGCCCGGTCAGGCGAGCAGGATGCCGTGTTCGGCAGCATCGGACAGCACCGTGCCGAGCGAGAGACGGACCGCCTCGAACCGGCGGGCGACCTCCCGCGACAGCTCCAACTCGATTTCCCGCAACGCCCGCTGCGCCCAGGCCCGCGCCGCGCTCGGGTCATTGTTGCCGGGCGAACGCCAGTGCTGCCAGCAGCCTCCCGACAACGCCACGGCCACTGGCGGAAGCACCGCCGTACGGGGCGGTGCGGGGTAGGCGGACAGCATGTCGATCGCCGCCGCACCGGTCAGCGAAGCCACGCCCGCCGTGCTGGTGACGAGGAACGCCCGCTCCAGCTCCTGCCCGGTGGGATAGTCGACCAGGCTCCAGCGGACCGCCATGTCGATGCGCCGGCGAATCCCCTGCGGCAACGGTGCGCCGAAGAGCCGACCGGCGGCGCGCTCGACGAGTTCGCCGGCATGGTGGTCGCACTGGGCGGTGGCCAGCAACGACAGCGTCGCCATCTCCCGGTCGAGCAGTTGGGGCAGGCCGGCACAGCCGACGCCGAACACGATCTCCTGCACCAGGCGCATGTGCATGTTGGCCAGTTCCAGGGCGAGGTGCTGGCGGATGCGTCGGGCGGCGGTGCGGGCCTGCCGGTCGAGCTGTTCCGACCATTCGTTGGGCTCGGTCAGCACCGGCACCCGGCCGCGCTCGCCCGGCAACTCGGGCGGCTCCAGACTGCCCCGCCACAGCTCCTCGCCGGAGGCCCAGTCCACCAGCGCCCGCCGCAGGCCGGCCTCGCCACCGGCGACCAGGGGGAACCAGCCGGCATCGGCCAGTCCGGGCACGGCGGCGAGCAGCGCGGCCCGGTGTGCCTCGACGGTGACCGTCACCGGGTCGACCATCGAGTCGCCGGACTCCCCCGACTCCCGCACCGCCGCCGTGCCCTCGCCGGCCGCCCAGCCGTCGGCGCCCGGCGTGACCGCGAAGAAGACCCGGACCGGTGTCCCGGCGAGGTCGGACAGCAGATTCAGCTCGGCGGCTGCGAACGACTGATCCGCCGCGATCACGAACAGGAGTGCGCCGGCCCGACCCACCGCCTCACGCAGGACGCCGCAACCGGCCGACCCCAGCGTGGCGATGTCCGGCGTGTCGACCAGCACGAAGCGGTTCACCAACGGCTGGGGCAGGCTCAGCTCCACCCGGCGTGGCGGCCTGGCCAGCGCCGGCCCCGCGGCCGGCAGGCCGGGCCGGTACGAGTGCGGCGTACGGTAGCCGGGCACATAGGCGACCCGGGTGGGCTCGGCGCTGTGCCGTACCACCAGCCAGCTACCGCTGGGCACGGCGAGTAGCCCGGCATCGAGTTCCAGCAGCGTGGCGAGCACTTCGGTGCGGGCGGCGTCGGCGGGACCGGCCGCGACCACCGCGACCGGTTCATGGGCATCGGTGCTGGACACGCCGAGCCGCTCCGGGAAGGACCGGCGACCATGCGGCCCGGCCGCGTCGTCGGGCGTACCGAGGTGGTGGAGCGGGCCCGGCTTCATCAGGGGGCGGCCTCCGAGGCAGGGCGACCGGCGAGCCGGTCGCGGTGAGCATCCGGTGTCGACACTCGGATTCCGGAAGGGTAAAGGTGCGAGCGTCGGGATCGGGACAATAGCGGTACTCAGCGGTAACTCCCCAACTACTCAAGTTCGCCTCGCGCGCTGCCGTGCGAGCCACAGTTCCGTCGATATGCTGCGCGAATGAGTCGGTGGAGCTTCGTGGGCCGGGCTGAGCAACTCGACCGTCTCCGGATGGCAGTGGCCGGCGTCCGTGGCCAGGGAATCCTCTTCACCGGCAGCGCCGGCATCGGCAAGAGCCGGCTGTTGCACGAAGGTGTCGACGCGCTACCCGGGGAGACGTACGCGGTCTGGCGGATCGCGGCCAGCGCCACCACCTCCGCGATGGCCTTCGGCGGGCTGGTCCAGGTGCTTCCGGAGCATCCGCAGGGCCTGTCCCCGGCCGGCATCCTGCGTTGGGCTGTCGACGTGTTGCAGCAGCAGGCCGCCGGCCGGCGGATCGTCCTCGCGGTCGACGACGCGCACCTGCTCGATCCGCCGTCGGCCGCGCTGGTGCACCTGGTGGCCCGCGCCGAGGACGCCTCGGTGGTCGGCACCCTGCGCGACGGCGAGCAGATCCCCCTGCCGATCCGGGCACTGTGGACGGACGGCCTGGTCGAGCGGGCCGAGCTGGGCCCGATGACACCGGACGAGACGGCCGCCATGCTCACCGCCATCGTCGGCGGCCAGGTGGACAAGGGTTCCACCGACCGCCTGGGTCGACTCAGTGCCGGCAATCCGCTGCTGCTGCGCGAGCTGGTGCACGCGGCCACCAACAGCGGTGAACTGGTCGAGAGATACGGCGTCTGGACCTGGACGGGTCGGCTGGAACTGGCACCCAGCCTGACCGAGCTGATCGACTTCCGGATCGGCCAGCTCAACCCCGGGGTACGGGCGGTGGTCGAGCTGGTCGCGTTCGGCGAGCCACTCGGCCTGCGGCTGCTGCACCAGGCCGTGGAACAGCACGATGTGGAGCACGCCGAGGAGCGCGGGCTCGTCACCATGGTGGAGTCCGACCGGCGGCTCGACGTCCGCCTGGCGCACCCGCTCTACGGCGAGGTGGTACGCCGGCAGTGCCCGGTGAGCCGGACCCGTCGGTTGCAGGCGCACCTGGCGGACCTGCTGGAGAAGGTCGGCAAACGGCGGCGGGAGGATCTGCTGCGGGTGGCCCGGTGGCGACTGGCCTCCGGCACCGCGCAGGACCCGGCGATGCTGATCGCCGCGGCCGGCGAGGCGTTCGCTCGTTACGACGTGCCACTGGCGACCCGACTGGCCCGCGCGGCGCTCGACGCCGGGGGCGGGTTCGACGCGGCCGAACTGCTGGCGACCATTCTGATGTTCGCCGACCGGCCGGCCGAGGCGCTCGGCGTGCTCGACGCCGTCGCCACCGACGCCAGCCAGGAGGAACGACTCAGCCGGTGGCTGACCGTACGCGGCATGGTCAGCTACTGGGGGCTGAGCCAGGCGTCCACCGTCGAGGAGATCGCCGCCGAGGGCACGAAGCTGACCGACGCCGCCGCGCAGGCCCGGGTCCGCGCGTTCGAGGCGATCATGCGGCTGCACCGGCTGGACGCGCCGGCCGCCCTGCGGCTCGCGCAGAGCGTGCTGGACCGGCCGGCGGCCAGTCTCGCCGCCCGCGAGCTGGCCCGCTGCACGATCGCCCATCTGCAGGCCGTGCAGGGCCAGCTGTACCGCAGTGCGACAGCGGTGGACCTGGTGCAGGCGAAGGTGGCCAGCTGGCGGGCCGACATGCCGTACCTGCAACTGGCGGTGGAGCTTGCCCGGGGTACCCGGCTGGCCCTCTCCGGTGATCTCGCCGGCATCGACGCACTGGTCGCCGACGAGTTCGCCGACCTCGCCGACGCGGGTGACTTCCGGCTCGGCACCGGCTACCTGGCGATCCTGCGGGCGTACGCGGCCCGGCTGCGGGGACGCAGCGACGCCGCGTTGCAGGCCGCGCTCAGTGCCTGCGCGGTCCTGGCGACCAGCCGGGTCTACGCGGGGCTGGCTCAGTCGGAGCGGGCTCAGGCCGCCGCGCTGCGCGGCGACGTCCGGCAGGCTGTCGAGGCAATGGCCGAGGCGGACCGGCTCCACTCGCCGAGTATGGGTGTGCTGTACCCGTGGCTGGAGCAGGCCCGGGTGGCGACGCTGACGGCCGGTGGTGACCTGTCCGCAGCGGTGGATCGGCTGCACGGCCTGGTGGACCGGCTGCGCGCCGACGGCTTCGCCGGACACGAGGCCCTGGTGCTGCATGATCTGGTGCGGCTGGGGCAGGCCGGGACACAGACCGGGCCGAGGTGTTCCGACGGCGGCCGTCGTACCGTCGCCCAGCGGTTGACGGAGCTGTCGGAGCAGGTCGACGGGGAGTTGCCGCCGCTGCTTGCCCGGCACGCCCGGGCGTCGGCCGACGGGCTGCCGGAGGAATTGCTCAGCGCCGCCGACGGCTTCGCGGAGCGCGGGCTGGACCTGCTGGCCGCCGAGGCCGCGGCGGGGGCCGTGCAGCTGCTGCGGCAGCGCCGGGCGCCCGAGGTCGGGCACGCTCGGCAACAGCTCGGCGCGCTGCTCGCCAGGTGTGACATGGTGCACACTCCGGCGCTCCAGGCGGCCACCCCGACGCTGACCGACCGGGAGTGGCAGGTGGCTCGGCTCGCGGCGGTCGGCGGCACCAGCCGCGCCATCGCCGAGCAGCTCTTTCTCTCCGCCCGCACGGTGGAGAACCACCTGCAACGCGTGTACACGAAGCTCGGGGTGACCAGCCGGGCGGAGCTGAGGGTGGTCCTCGGCACGATCCCGGGGCACGACGGCACGACGGCGGTGTGAACCCTACTCTGAGGGGGTGCACACCTCTCGTCCCGCGCTGCTGACCGACCATTACGAGCTGACCATGGTCAGCGCCGCCCTGCGGGACGGCACGGCCGACCGGCGCTGCGTGTTCGAGGTGTTCAGTCGTCGGCTTCCCGCCGGCCGCCGGTACGGCGTGGTCGCCGGCACCGCACGCCTGGTCGAGCTGATCCGCGAGTTCCGCTTCGACCCGGCCGACATCGAGTTCCTGCGCCGCACCGGCGTGGTGGACGAACCGGGCGCCGAATGGCTGTCCCGGTACCGGTTCACCGGCGAGATCGACGGGTACCCCGAAGGGGAGCTCTTCTTCCCCGGCTCGCCGATCCTGACCCTCTCCGGCAGCTTCGCCGAGTGCGTGGTGCTGGAGACGCTGGCGCTGTCGGTGCTCAACCACGACTGCGCGGTGGCTGCCGCCGCGGCGCGCATGGTCACCGCCGCCCGCGGTCGCGCACTGATCGAGATGGGGTCACGCCGGGCGCACGAGGAGGCGGCGGTCGCGGCAGCCCGGGCGGCCTACCTGGCCGGCTTCCGGTTCACCTCCAACCTGGCCGCCGGCCAGCGGTACGGCATACCCACCGCCGGCACCGCCGCGCACGCCTTCACCCTGCTGCACGACGACGAGCGGGCCGCGTTCGCCTCGCAGGTCGCCACGCTGGGCAAGGACACCACGCTGCTGGTCGACACGTACGACATCAGTCAGGGCATCCGCAACGCGATCGAGGTGGCCGGCCCGGAGCTGCGGGCGGTCCGTATCGACTCCGGCGACCTGGCCGTGATCGCCCAGCAGTCGCGGCAGCTGCTGGACTCGCTCGGCGCCACCGAAACGAAGATCATCGTCTCGGGTGACCTCGACGAGTACGCCATCGCGGCGTTGGCCGCCGAGCCCGTGGACATGTACGGCGCCGGCACCGCCGTGGTGACCGGCTCCGGCGCGCCCACCGCGGGGCTGGTCTACAAGCTGGTCGAGGTCGAGGGCCGTCCGGTGGTCAAGCGCTCCGAGCAGAAGGCCACCATCGGCGGACGAAAGGTCGCCGTCCGCCGGCACAAGCCGACCGGCACGGCCACCGAGGAGATCGTCGTACCGCAGGGGGTGCCGGACCACCGTCCCAACGACCGGCTGCTGCAACGGTCGTACGTCGTGGACGGCGAGCCGATGGCCCTGCCGACGCTCGACGAGTCGCGGGAGCACCTGCGGCAGTGCCTGATCTCGATCCCGTGGGAGGGTCTGAAGCTTTCCGCGGGCGATCCCGCCATCCCGGTCACCGTGGTACCCGCCGAGTGAGAGGAGTGGAGTCGGTGAGCAACGCGCTGATCATCGTGGACGTGCAGAAGGACTTCTGTGAGGGCGGCTCGCTGGCCGTTGCCGGCGGGGCCGGAGTCGCGGCGGGGATCTCCCGGCTGCTGGCTGCCGAGCCGGACCGCTGGGATCACGTCGTGGCGACGAAGGACTACCACATCGACCCCGGCACGCACTTCGCCGACTCACCGGACTACGTGAGCACCTGGCCCCGGCACTGTGTGGTCGGCACTCCCGGTTCGGAGTTCCACCCGGAACTGGCCACCGACCGGATCGAGGCGATCTTTCACAAGGGCGAGTACGCCGCCGCGTACTCCGGCTTCGAGGGGCAGGCCGACGACGGCGAGGGCCTGGCCGACTGGCTGCGGCGGCGTGGTGTGGAGCGGGTGGACGTGGTCGGCATCGCCACCGACCACTGTGTGCGAGCCACCGCCCTGGACGCCGCCCGGGAGGGTTTCGCCACCACCGTGCTGCTGGAGCTGACGGCGGCCGTCGCGCCGGACACCACCGAAGTCGCGCTGCGCGCCTTCGAGGGGGCTGGGATCACCACGTTCGGCGCCCCTGTGATCAGAGCCGCATGAGCCGTTAATTCGTTGGCAGCCGGGCCTCCGCCGGTCGAGGATGGCCGGCGGAGGTACGGACCGACGTGAACATAAAGCCTTACCGGGAGGCGCTCGCCCTGCCCGGTCTGCGGTCACTGCTGCTCGTCGCGGTGCTGGCGCGGGTTCCGCTGACCGCCACCGGCGTCACCTTGACGTTCTATGTCGTACAGGATCTCGGGCGGGGATACGGCGCGGCCGGTCTGGTCGGCGCGGCGATCACCGTCGGCGCGGCGGTCGGTGGCCCGCTGCTCGGCCGGTTGGTGGATCGTCGTGGCCTGCGGCCCGTGCTGGTTCTCACCGCCGTGGCCGAGGCCGTCTTCTGGTCGACCGCACCGATGTTGTCGTACTACCTGCTGCTGCCGGCCGCCTTCCTGGCTGGCCTGCTGGCGCTGCCGATTTTCTCGGTGATCCGGCAGTCAATCGCCGCGCTGGTGCCGCCGGAGAAGCGCCGGCCGGCGTACGCGCTGGACTCCATGTCGGTGGAGCTGTCGTTCATGATCGGTCCTGCTCTGGCCACGGTGGGTGTCACCACCATCTCGGCCCGCCTCACGCTCTACCTCGTCGGCGTCGGCATCGTCGCCGCCGGAGTGGTGCTGTGGCTGCTCAACCCGCCGGTGCGCAGCGCCGCCGAGGCGTCGACCGGGCCGCAGCCCCGGGTCGCCCGACGGCAGTGGCTCACCTCACGGCTGGTGGCCGTGTTCGCGGTCAGCGCCGCAGCGACCCTGGTGCTCGGCGGCACCGACGTAGCGGTCATCGCGGTGCTGCGGGAGAACGGCGACGCCGGTTTCACCGGTGCGGTGCTCTCCGTCTGGGCGGTAGCATCGCTGCTGGGCGGATTCGCCTACGGCGCGGTCCGCCGCTCGTTCTCGCCGGTGGCACTGATGGGCCTGCTGAGCCTCTGCACCATTCCCGTCGGGTTGGGTGGTTCCCACTGGTGGCTGCTCTGCCTGGCGTTGATCCCGGCGGGGGCGCTCTGCGCCCCGACCATCGCGGCCACCTCCGACACCGTCAGTCGGCTCGCCCCGGCCGGCGTCCGCGGTGAGGCGATGGGCCTGCACGGCTCGGCGGTCACCGTCGGCATCGCGGTGGGTGCCCCGCTCGCCGGCGCGGTCATCGACGCCTCGGCACCGCTGTGGGGGTTCGCGGTCACCGGCGCGATCGGTGCCCTGGTGGCCCTCGCGGTGTTGCCGATCGAGTTGCGCCACCGCCGCGCGGACATGGCGGCCACCACCCGGCCCGGCGACGAGCACACCACGACCGCCCTCACCTCGGCCGCCTCCTGACCCACCGCCGACGCGACGCGCTCCCGCTCCTCGCCCGCCCCACGGCGCTTCCCGCCCCACCCAGGGCCGGAGCGCCGCGCCCGGCCGACCGCCCCGCCCGGCCGACCGCCCCGGCCGACCGCCGCGCCGGGCCACTAGTCACAGAGAGCGATAATCGGTGCGGCGGCAGCGATTCGGGTGGAGACGCCGCCTGCCGCCGGGAAAGCCTCGGCCCGCAGCACCGGGCAGTACGGAACGGGCGCCGACCCCGGCATGGGGATCGGCGCCCGTCGTGCGACGCGGTGGGTCAGCGGCGGTCGGTGTCGCTGACCACGTCCTCGGTGTAGCTGGCACCACCGTCGGACTCGCTGGTGAGCGGCTTGGAACCACCCTCGGGCGGACCGGCCAGGGTCTGCCCGGCGGCCAGCTCGGGGAACTTGTGGTCGAAGGCCGGACGCTCGGAGCGGATCCGTGGCATCCGGTCGAAGTTGCGCAGCGGCGGCGGCGAGCTGGTCGCCCATTCGAGCGAGTTGCCGTGACCCCAGGGGTCGTCGACCTCGACCACCGGGCCGGCCTTGTACGACTTCCAGCAGTTGTAGAGGAACGGCAGCGTCGAGATACCGGTGATGAACGCGCCGATCGTGGAGATCATGTTCAGCGTGGTGAATCCGTCGGCGGCCACGTAGTCGGCGTACCGCCGGGGCATGCCCTCGTTGCCCAACCAGTGCTGGATCAGGAACGTGGTGTGGAACCCGATCATGGTGAGCCAGAAGTGGATCTTCCCGAGTCGATCGTCGAGCATCCGGCCGAACATCTTCGGGAACCAGAAGTAGATTCCGGCGAAGACCGCGAAGACGATCGTGCCGAAGAGCACGTAGTGGAAGTGTGCCACGACGAAGTAGGAGTCGTGCAGGTGGAAGTCCAGCGGCGGGGAGGCCAGCAGCACTCCGGTCAGACCACCGAAGAGGAAGGTGACCAGGAAGCCGATGGAGAACAGCATCGGCGACTCGAAGCTGATCTGCCCCCGCCACATGGTGCCGATCCAGTTGAAGAACTTCATGCCGGTCGGTACGGCGATCAGGTAGCTCAGGAAGCTGAAGAACGGCAGCAGCACCTGTCCGGTGGCGAACATGTGGTGCGCCCAGACGCTCATCGACAGGCCGGCGATGGCGATGGTGGCGGCGACCAGGCCCTTGTAGCCGAAGATCGGCTTACGGGAGAAGACCGGGATGATCTCGCTGATGATGCCGAAGAACGGCAGCGCGACGACGTAGACCTCGGGGTGGCCGAAGAACCAGAACAGGTGCTGCCACAGCATCGGCCCGCCGGTCTCCGGGCTGTAGACGTGCGCACCCAGCAACCGGTCGGCGGCCAGCGCGAACAGCGCGGCGGCCAGCAGCGGGAAGATCAGGATCACCAGCAGGCTGGTTACCAGCATGTTCCAGGTGAAGATCGGCATCCGGAACATGGTCATGCCCGGCGCGCGCAGGGTCAGGATCGTGGTGATCAGGTTGACCGCGCCGAGGATGGTGCCCAGACCGGAGATGGCCAGACCGACCACCCACATGTTGGCCCCGACGCCGGGAGCGTGCTCGCTGGTGCTCAGCGGCGTGTAGGCGGTCCAGCCGAAGTCCGCCGCTCCACCAGGGGTGAGGAAGCCGGCCGTGGTCAAGGTGCCGCCGAACAGGTAGAGCCAGTAGGCGAAGCTGTTCAGCCGCGGAAAGGAGACGTCGGGCGCACCGATCTGGATGGGCACGACGTAGTTGCCGAAGGCGAACACGATGGGCGTCGCGAAGAACAGCAGCATGATCGTGCCGTGCATCGTGAACAGCTGGTTGTACTGCTCCGGCGACAGGAACTGCAGCCCGGGCCGGGCCAACTCGGCCCGCAGGATCAGGGCCATCAGGCCACCGATCATGAAGAACGCGAACGCGGTGACCATGTACATGATCCCGATCTGCTTCGCGTCCGTGGTCCGCAGCAGCCGCGCGATGGCCGACCCCTTGACCGGCTCCCGGACCGGCCAGGGCCGGGTCACGACCGGCTTGGGTGCGACGGTGGTCACGAGTGGCCTCCGGTTCTGGGTTGTCCCGCTCGGCACCGCGCTGACTCGGCGGGCCGTCATCCGCAAGGAGGATAGTCCCCGGCAGGTGACAGCACCGCGTGGGGTCGCCAGACGGTGATCACAGCGGGCCGAGAAGCAGCCGGTAGTGCTCTCCGAAGATGCGGTCGCCGCGCCCGCGCAGCAGCGGGTCGCGCAGCGCCGGCGGCACGTCGCGGGTGCGGTTGCGGTCCCGGGTCCGGTCCTGCACCCATCGGGTACGTGGCCGGCGGCGACTCTCGTACGCGGTCAGCGCCGCCTCGACACTGCCCGCCGCGTGCAGCGACTCGGCGAGCACCACCGCGTCCTCCAGCGCCATCGCGGCCCCCTGGGACAGGGTCGGCGCGGTGGCGTGGGCGGCGTCGCCGACCAGCACCACCCGCCCGCGGAACCAACGCCCGAGCTCGACCTCGTCGGTGGTCGTGGCGTGCACCCCGTCGAGCGCATCCAGCACCTCCGGCACCGGCCCGCCGTACTCGCCGAAGAGTTCACGCAGCCGGGCCAGCGGGTCCGCCGGCAGCTCGGTGCCGGCCTCGTCGGCGTAGCAGTGCAACCGGCCTGCGCCGATCGGCACCACCAGGAAGCCGCAGCGCTGCCCGAGCAGGGCGGACCACTCGTCGACCGGCGGACCGTCACGTACGACGCCGCGGTAGACCACCTGCCCGGCGGGGCGGGGTGGACCGCCGAGCGCGGCCAGTGCCCGGATCGAGGAACGTGGCCCGTCGGCGCCGATCACCAGGTCGTACTCGGTCTGGGTGCCGTCGACGAAGGTGACGCCGACAGCGGCCGGCAGCAGGTCGATGGTGCGTACCTCCGCGCCGTGCCGGACCGCGCCGCCGGCACCGCTGAGCAGCACGCGGTGCAGATCGGAGCGGGCCATCGCCCGGCACTCGCCGACCTCGGCCCAGAGTGCGTCGAGGTCGACCTCGCACAGCGGCGCACCGGTCGAGTCGAGGAACCGCTGCCGGTGGATGACCTTTCCGTACGGACGGACCGGGTCGTACAGGTCCAGCCGGCGCAGCGCGCGGGCCGCGTTGCCGGGCAGGTAGAGCCCGGCGTCGGTGAGGTCGTGCGGCGGCGCCTTGTCGGTGAGGTCCGGCCGAAAGCCCGCCAGGCGCAGCGCCCGGGCCACGGCCAGCCCGGCGATGCCCGCGCCGACGACGAGGATGCGCAGGGGGGAGCTACGCATGGGGGTGTACGCCTCCGGAGGGATTCAGCACGCGTTGAAGGCAAGAGACTACTCGGCGCAATCGGCACACACCAGAGGCAACCGGCCCACCTCCGACATCCCTTGACACCCCGGATCAGCCCGTCGGCATCGGTCAGCAGCCGCCCGGAGTCGGCGAAGGTCCGATCGTGGCAGCCATGACACACGTAGCAATTGGCATCAATCACCCACACCAGTTGCGTGCATTGTTTCAAGGATGTAAATGTGACAATGAGCATGGGAGCGCTCCCGCAACTATCGACGGCGCGATCCCGACCGCTCCGTCCGCATCCGTCCCGGCGTCCGGGCGACGCCGCAGCGCTAGGAGCATCATGAGACGTACCTTGCGGGCCATCGTGGCCGTCGGGCTGGCCGCCGCCAGCTCGATCGTCGCCGTGACCCTCGGCGGAGCCGCCTCCGCCGACACCCAGATCTGCGAGCAGTACGGCTCGACCGTGATCCAGAGCCGGTACGTGGTGCAGAACAACCGCTGGGGCACCACCGCCCAGCAGTGCATCAACGTCACCAACAACGGCTTCGAGATCATCACCCAGAACGGCAGCAGCCCGACCAACGGCGCCCCGACGGCATACCCGTCGGTCTTCCTCGGCTGCCACTACACCAACTGCTCCCCCGGCACCAACCTACCCATGCAGGTCAGCCAGATCAGCAGCGCGACCAGCAGCATCAACTACCGGTACGTGAGCAACGGCGTCTACAACGCCTCGTACGACATCTGGCTCGACCCGTCACCCAAGCGCGACGGGGTGAACCAGATGGAGATCATGATCTGGTTCAACCGGCAGGGCCCGATCCAGCCCATCGGTTCCCCGGTCGGCAACGCCAACATCGATGGGCGCAACTGGGAGGTCTGGCGGGGCAGCAACGGCTCCAACAACGTCATCTCGTACGTCGCCCCGTCGGCCATCAGCAGCGCGAACCTGAACCTGCTGGCATTCATCAACGACACCCGCAACCGGGGCGCGATCACCAACTCGTGGTACCTGACCAGCATCCAGGCCGGGTTCGAGCCCTGGCAGGGCGGCGTCGGGCTGGCCGTGACGAACTTCTCGGCCGCGGTCAACGGCGGCGGCAACAACCCGCCGCCGAGCAGCCCGCCGCCCACCACGCCCCCGCCCTCGGGCAGCGGATCGTGTGCGGTGAAGTACACGGCCAACGCGTGGAACAACGGCTTCACCGCCGACGTGCAGATCACCAACACCGGCTCCAGCACGATCAACGGCTGGACGCTGGCCTACTCGCTCCCGTCCGGGCAGCAGGTGACCAACTCCTGGAACGCCACGGTGAGCCAGAGCGGTTCGTCGGTGACCGCCCGCAACGTCGGCCACAACGGCACGATCTCACCCGGCGGCACGGCCAGCTTCGGCTACCAGGGCACGCTCAACGGTTCGTACGCCAACCCCACCAGCTTCACCCTCAACGGCGCCGCCTGCTCCCGCTCCTGACGAGCAGCCACCGGCACCCCTGACCAGTTGCGACAACCCGGGCTCTCGCTTGATTCAGAGAGCCCGGGTTGCCGCATGTCGTGGCGGGCGCAGCCTGACGGTGGCGGCGGGCGGCGCCGGGTCAGGAGCCGAGGGCGTCGATGTCGCGCATCTCCTCGGCGGTCAGCGAGAAGCCGAAGATGTCCGAGTTGGCGCGGATCCGCTCCGGCGTGACCGACTTGGGGATCGCCACGATCTCGTGGTCGAGGTGCCAGCGCAGCACCACCTGGGCCGGCGAGACGTTGTGCGCCCCGGCGATCCGGGTCAGCACCGGGTCGGACAGGTCGGTGGTCTTGAACGGGCTGTAGCCCTCCAGCACCACCCCACGGTCCCGGTGCTCGGCGTGCCGCTGCCGGTCGTAGAGCCGGGGCCCCCACTTGATCTGGTTGACCGCCGGGTTCTCCTCGGTGGCCTGGATCAGCGTGTCGATCTGGGCGGTGCTGAAGTTGCTGACCCCGACCGCCCGGGCCAGGTTCTCGTCGCGGGCGGCGAGCATCTCCCGCCAGACCGGGATCAGGTCACCGGGATCGTTCGGTGGCCAGTGCACCAGCCACAGGTCGACGTAGTCGACGCCGAGGGCACGCAGGCTCTCCTCGATCGTCTTCCGTTCCTGGCCGACCCGCTCGGGGGGCAGCTTGGTGGTGATGAAGACGTCCTCCCGGCGCAGCCCGCTCTCCCGGATCGCCCGGCCGACCTCCTCCTCGTTGCCGTACATGGTGGCGGTGTCGATGTGCCGGTACCCGGCGTCGAGCGCGGCGAGGACGGCCTTGTAGCCCTCCTCCCCGGTCGCCTGCCAGGTGCCGAAACCGAGCAGCGGGATCCGGACGTCTCCGGGGAGAACTGCGGTGGGGTGGTCACTGTGGTTCATGTAGACCGTTCTACCCCCGATGACCCTCGGCATGCCCGAGATCGGACGCGTCGGACCCCGCCGCTGGATCCGGGCGGGTGACCGGGTCGTCGTGTTGAAGACCGGCGCGGGGGAAGGCCTGCTCCATGCGCCCGGGTACCCGGGATTTCGTGCCTCATCACGCCGCTCGCCGGCCTCCACCCCCAGGGCGGAGACCGGCGGGCGGTGGGTTCAGGAGGTGGGCGGTTCGTCCTTGCCGGCGGCCTCGGCGCCGTCGGCCTCCTCCTTCGTCCGGTGTACGGCCTGGTCGGCGTGCTCCGGCGGCCCGTAGACGGTGTAGAGCACCAGCGGGTTCGGCCCGGTGTTGACGAAGTTGTGGCGGGTGCCGGCCGGTACGACCACCAGGTCGCCCTGTACGACGTCGCGCTTCTCCCCGGCCACTCGCGCCTCACCGGTGCCGCTGACGAAGGTCAGGATCTGGTCGATGTCCTCATGGACCTCCTCACCGATCTCGCCGCCCGGCGGGATCGTCATGATCACCAGTTGGGTGTGGTTCCCGGTCCACAGCACCCGCCGGAAGTCCGGGCTCTTCTCGGCGACGGTCGCGATAGTGAAGTGCTCCATGCCCCGACACATACCCCGTCGCGGACCAGTCCACGCCGCGCTTTGCAGATGGTGAATCGACCAGCGCCCAGCGGTTTGGACCGACGCGGATCGGGGATCGACACCAGCGACCGGTGCGACCGGTCATGCCAGGTCCCCGCTGACGTACCGCCGTACGGCTGCGGCGGTGGGAGACGGCCGAGCGCGGCGCGGTTTCGACCCTCGGGTCAACGGCGCCGCGCGCTCATGTGCGACGTGCTCATGTGCGACGTGGCGGGTGTTCAGGAGAGCACGGCCAGGTGAAAGGGGCGGTCGGCGGCCGACCCGACGCCGTCGAAGGTGGTCACGAAGACGGCGTTCGGAATGCCCGTTCGACCGGCCACCGCGATCTGGCCGGCGGGCGCCAGGCCGGTGCTGCCCGTGAGGCCGACGGTGCCGACCAGGCTGGCACCGGTCACGTCCTGGTCGAAGACCACCTGGTACATCCCGGTCTGCAACCGGTTCGCCGCGGCCGCGCCCAGTCCTCGGACCAGGAGGCCGTCGGCGCTGACCACGGCGAACAGGACTCTCGCGGTCAGTGGCATGCCGACGTCGACGCAGGTGGTGTGTTCGGCCTCGGCGTGGGCCGTGGCCTCGTCCCCCGGCACCGGCTGTGGTGCCTGTCTGCTCCTGGCTCTCGCGCTGGACATCGGACTCCTTCCCCGACCCGGCCGAGCGGCCCAGGCGTGTTGGGTTGTTGCGGCGGCTAAGGGAGGATCAGCGCCGATCACCCCGCTTTGTTCCTCGAACGTATTTTGCATTCCTGTCGGCAGCCAGGCGAAGAGCTGTCCGATCAAGGACATCAGATACTGCTGATCATGCCCTTGACCTGCGGTGACGCCGGGAAAGGTGTCGGCACCTCAGTCGTCGTCGAGGTCGACGCTGGGCACCCGGTTGCCCGGCCCCGCGCTCGGGTCGGCTTAGTGTTCGGACAGCCCGCTGCTATCGCGGCGGCGGACGACAGTCGGGTACGGCAGACGACCCTGACCGCCACGACCGGCTCGAACGCCACCACACCCAGCACTCCGGCGCAGAGCCGGTGCCGCCCATCGCAAGGTCACGGAGACGGCCCGAACCGGCGCACCGGAGGGAAACCAGCCGCCTAGGGCGTCGGCGTTGATCCGTCGGCTCGGTGCAGCCAGGCCAGCAGGTCCGGCGGTGCCAGGGTGGCGACCCGGGAGCGGTAGTGGGCGCGCGCCTCCGCGTCGAGCAGTTCGTTGCCCTGACCGGACCGACCACTGCGGAAGAAGGCGTTGCGCTCCTTCAGCACGCCGGCGGCGTCGGGCGCGAGTCGGTCGGCACGGGCCCGCATCCGGTCGAAGGTGGCCGCTTCCACCAGGTCAGACCCGGGAGGTTCGAGGTCCAGGCGTTCGGCCAGGCGCCGCATCTGCCCGGCCAGGTCGGCCCGGAGGTCGTCGTAGTGGACGAGGTGCACGTTCGGCTGGTGCCGGCGGGCCCAGGCGTCGCTTAGATGCCACAGGAAACCCGGCAGCGAGTCCAGTTCGGCACGTGGCTCCGGATTCGCGTCGATCCAGCGTACGAGCGCCTGCTCGATCGGTGGATGAGGGCTCTCCGACTCCGGCGTCGTGGGCTGACCGGTCAGCTCGGCGAGCCGGGCGCGATCCAGATTGGCACTCTGATGGTGCAGCGAGACCGCCGCGTCGAGCGGATGGCGGGCAACCACCACGTAGTGCACCCGGGAGTCAATCGGTACCCCGTCCAGCGGGGTGTGGGTCTTGATGAAGCGACGGTGTCGCTGGGCGGCCAGCCGCGCATACACCCGCTCCTGCGGCTCGACCAGCCAGTCGAGCCAGGGCGACAGCTCGGCCAGCGGCGCCGGCAGTTCCGGCGTGCGCAACACCAGCAGGGCGCAGATCATCTGCATCCAGGTAGTCCCGCTCTTGGAGCGGGTGCTGATCACGATGTCCCCCGGGCGGAAGGAGAAGTCCTGCCAGCGGGCGCTGTCCTCGTCGGCGGACCGGTAACGGGTCGGTGCGTTAGACACCGCGCGAGCATAGTCGGGAGTAGACACCTGTCCGGCGAATTGCCGCTGCTCCGCGTCTCACGTACTGGACGCGCTGGCCCGAGCTACTCCTTCTCGGTGAATCCGAACTGCACGACACCCTCGTCGTCGACGGTCGCGTCGACCGAGGTGTCACCGAGCAGGTCGGCCGCATCGGAATCAAGGAAGATCCGGGCACCCTGGTTGTCGACCACGTGGTCGCCCTCGATCGGCGCGGGCACCAACTCGACGGTGAGCGAGCCGGCGGTGGTGTCCGCGGCGATGCGTACGCCTCCCCCCTCGGAAACGTCCTGCTGCGCGGCGAGATCACGGATCACCAGGACGGCATTGTCGGTCATCGTGAGCATGGTGGGACTCCTCATGGGTCTCTGGGCTCCCAGGCGGTGCCACCCACCGCCACATCGGGGCAGCTCAAGGCCTTTCCAGCACCCAACGGTGCCCGCTGTCGAGGCGTCCGTCAAATAGAGCGATGTCAGCGCGGTAGGAGGCATGGCGGCCCCCTGTACGGGTATCCGAGCAGGTCGCGCCCCGCATTCCGGTCAGGCCGGAGGCCGGGGCGGCAACGGGGCAGCGGGGTCACCCCGCTCGATCAGCGCGGCGATGTCGGCGTCGTGCAGACCGCGTAGCGCGAGCACCCGGGTGCCCCACCGATGCAGTCGACACGGGTGCGGGCTGGCGTCGTTGCGGCAGACCGTGCCGCCCGACCAGCTTCGTGGCGCGTGCACCACGACCGCCCGGACAGCGAACTGGGCATCCTCGGCGGTCACGTAGGGCGGCAGCGGGATCTCCCGCAGCCCCACCCCGGTCCGCTCACCGGTGGGCGGGGCGGGACGGACGGTACTGCTGCTGTTCATCGGCCTGTACCTCCACACAGGACGGTCGAACACGGACAGCAGGACGTTACGGCCGGGTCGCCCCGGAGTGACGGACAAACTGTCCCCTGGGCTCAGCCCGTCGCCGCCTGCGCCCGCAGTGCCGCTGCGGTCCTGCCGGGGTCATAGCCCGGCCCCACCCCGTCGAAGATGATCACCGACGCATCGATGTGCCGGGTACGCAGCGGCAGAATCTCCTGGTAGGCCGACGAGTCGTACCAGGCGTGTGCCTGCTGTCGGTCGGGGAACTCGAGGATGACCACGCTGCCCGCCCACTCTCCCTCGCGTACGTCCACCTCCGGGCCGTGCACCACGAACCGGCCGCCGAAGGGCTCCAGCGTCGCCTGAATCCGCTCCAGGTAGATCAGAATATCCTCGTTGACCTGCGGGTTCCGCAGGTGCGCCAAGGCGAACGCGGGCATCTTTCGTCCTCCCGGTCGGGTGGGATGGTCGCCGACCAAGCTACTGCCGAAGCGGGCCGCCGGCCGGTCAACGACTGCGTCGGTGGCGCGGGCGGTCAGCCGCGGATGTCGAAGCCCAGGGCACGGGCCAGGGTCGCCGCCTGCATCAGGTCGATGACCGCACCGGCGCGCTGCACCGTGGCCGGGTCGAGCCCGGCCAGGTCACTGCCGCGAAGGTCCGCACTGGAGAGCCGGGCGCCACGCCACTGCACGTCGGACAGGTCACACCCGGTCAGCGACGCGCCCGTCAGGTCGGCCCCGGACAGGTCGGTCTCCCGCATCCGTACCCCGGTGAAGCGCGCCCCGCGCAGGTCGGCACCGGCGAGCGTGAGGAACGACCAGTCGCCTCCGGTGACGGTCAACGGCCGCAGGTCGCACCGGTCGAAGGTGCTGCCCAGCAGCTTGCAGCCGGTGAACTCCGCCTCGAAGAGATTGCACCGGATGAAGGCGCACCGGGTGAAGGCCGAGTCGGTGTGCCGAGAGACGTTGAACGCGACGTCACCGAAGGTGCAGCCCTCGAAGGTCGCGCCCCGGCTGGTCGTCTCGGTGAGATCCACCCGGTGGAAGGTGCAGTTGACGAAGTGCCGGTCGACCAGTTCCTCGGCGTACCAGTCCTCGTCGTGGAAGGTGACGTCCTCGGTCGGCTCCGGCATGCCCCGCAGGCTAACCAGTGACCCCGACAACAAGCCTTTCCGCCCCGCGTACCGACCGGTAGGTTCGCTGGGGTGAGCATGGCACCCAGCATCGAGCCGGAGCAGGTCGGGTTCGACCCGACACGACTGGCCCGGATCGACGAACACTTCGCCAGCTACGTCGACGCCGGCCGGCTCGCCGGCTGGCAGGCGGTGGTCACCCGACGCGGCGAGATCGCGCACAGCTCGACGTACGGGCTGCGGGACCGCGAAGCGGGCACGCCGGTGCAGCCGGACACCCTCTGGCGGATCTACTCGATGACCAAGCCGATCACCTCGGTCGCGGCGATGATGCTCTGGGAGGAGGGCCGCTTCGAGCTGACCGACGAGATCGGGCGCTGGCTGCCCGAGTTCGCCGACATGCGGGTCTACTCGAAGGGTTCGACGCTCAAGCCGTACACCGTGCCGGCGATCGAGCCGATCCGGGTCTGGCACCTGCTCACCCACACCGCCGGGTTGACCTACGGCTTCATGCAGACGTCGGTGGTCGACGGGCTGTACCGGGCCGCCGGCTACGACCTCTACCCACCGGCCGAGGCCGACCTGGCCGAGGCATGCCGGGTCTTCGGTGAATTGCCGCTGCTGTTCCAGCCCGGCACCGCCTGGGGCTACTCGGTCGCCACCGACGTGCTCGGCCGGCTGATCGAGGTGGTATCCGGGCAGAGCCTGGACACCTTCCTGACCGAACGGATCCTGCGTCCGCTGGGCATGGTCGACACCCGCTGGCACGTCGACGGCGCCGACGCCGAGCGGCTGGCCGCCCTGTACGTGCCGAACCCGACGTCCGGCCGCGCGGTACGGCACGACCAGCTCGGCGCCCTGGCGTACGAGAAGCCGGCGCTGCTCTCCGGCGGCGGTGGGCTGATCTCGTCCGCCGCCGACTACCACCGCTTCACCCAACTGCTGCTGCGCGGCGGTGAGCTGGACGGCACGCGTCTGCTCGGTCCCCGGACCGTGCGTTTCATGAGTCGCAACCACCTGCCCGGCAGGCAGGACCTGGGCGCCCTGTCCACCGGCGGGTTCGCCGAGACCAATCTCGACGGCATCGGGTTCGGTCTCGGCTTCGCGGTCGTCGACGACCCGGTGCCGAGCCGGGTGCCGAGCAGCGTCGGCGAGTACTACTGGGGCGGCGTGGCCAGCACGGCGTTCTGGGTCGACCCGGTCGAGGAGATCACCGCCATGTTCTTCACCCAGCTGATGCCGTCGAGCACCTGGCCACTCCGCCCACAGCTGCGCCAACTGGTCTACTCGGCACTTGTCGACTGAGCCGTTCCACCGACGACCGCGCGATGAGATCCCTAGCCTGGAAGCGTGAGTGATGTCGTCGTGTTCGGTGCGGCCGGCACCGCGGGTTCCCGGATCGTCAGCGAGGCGTTCAACCGAGGGCACCGGGTGGTGGCCGCGGTACGGCGTCCCGAGGCGGACGCGTCGTACCTGCCGGCCGGGGTCCGGGTCGTCACCGGTGACGCGACCAGTGAGCGGAGCGTGCGGGAGCTGGCGCCGGAGGCGGATGCGCTGGTGGTGGCGATCGGCGGCGGCGACCGTACGCTGTGGCCCGACGCGGCGCGGACCCTGCTCGCCGCGCTGCGCGAGATGCCGGCGGCACCCCGCGTGATCCACGTCGGCGGCGGCGCCACCCTGCTCAACGCGGCGGGTGACCGGCTGCTGGACGACCCGGAGTTTCCCGACGAGTACCGCGACGCCGCGTTGGGGCAGGCGGAGGCCCTCGACCTCTACCGCGCCTCGGCCGACGGGGTGACCTGGACGTACGTCTGCCCGCCGCCGCTGGAGTTCCACCCCGGCGAGCGCACCGGCCGATACCGCACCGGCACCGACCAGCCGGTGACCGACGCGCAGGGCCGCAGCGTGCTCAGCTACGAGGACCTGGCGGTCGCGGTGGTCGACGAGATCGAGAACGGGCGCTTCCCGAACATGCGGTTCACCGCCGCGTACTGATATCTGATCTTGAGCGACGACGCTCCGCCGGAACCCCGGCGGGGCTCGGCATCCACCGCGCCCCGCCCACGTCATTCCGCCAGTCGGGCGGGGAAGCCACCGGTCGCCACCGGGCCCCACCCGGTGATGGTGATCCTGATCAACGACTTGCCCTGCTGCCGCATCGCCTCCCGGTACTCGTCCCAGTCCGGATGCTCGCCGGAGATGCTGCGGAAGTACTCGACCAGCGGTTCGAGGGCCTCGGGCAGGTCCAGCACCTCGGCGGTGCCGTCGACCTGCACCCATGGGCCGTTCCAGTCGTCGGAGAGCACACAGACAGACACATGAGGGTCGCGGCGGATGTTGGCGATCTTCGCGCGTTCCGGATAGCTGGAGATCACCAGCCGGCCCTCGCCGTCCACCCCGGCGGCGACCGGCGAGGACTGCGGTCGGCCGTCGGCGCGGGTGGTCATCAGCACCACCCGGTGCCGGGGGCGGAGAAAGTCGAGTAGGTCGTCCCGGTCGACCCGGGTGTTACGAGCGATCATGCGTGCCATCGCTCGTTTCTACCAGCACTCAGGCGTGCTGACCGGCGGACGGCTGGCTGGGTACGCGGGGGCGCAGCGACGGTCGCCAGGCCCGGCCGTTGGCGTAGATGATCCGGAAGCCCAGGTACGAGGCGAGCGGTGCCCAGTGTGCCGAGCCCATCCGCAGCTCGGCGGCGTTGTGCCGGCGGCCGTTGGCGAGCACGTCGAGCAGGACGGTCTCGAACGCCGCCGACTCGACCCAGTCCACCTCGCGGGTGAAGCCGCAGATCAACGCGGCCCCGGTGACCGCGAGGAAGTCCCGCAGCACCGGCTCGGGGGCGCGCAGCACCGAGCAGCTGCCGAAGTAGAGGCGGCGCCCCTCGCAGCGCCCGGCCATCAGCTCGGCCACCTCGGTGAGTTCGACCGAGTGCCAGTCGGTGAGGCACAGCCGGTTCGGTTCGCCGTGCATGGCGAAGAAGCCGAGCCGGTGGTCGGCGTACTGCTTCAGCAGCCAGCGGTCGATGAAGTAGAACAGCTCGTCGCGGGTGGCGGCGTCCTTGTGAATGAAGCGGACCTTGCCCAGCCGTTCGAGCAGTTCCAGGGTGGGCAGCACGGACCCGCGCTCGTTGAGATCCCGGTGCCACTGCCCCTCGACGCAGAAGATGCCACCACGCGCCACGCCCACCTCCCCGTCGTCGCCGGCGCTGACGTTACCGGGCCGGCCGACCCGGGGAACATCACCCTTCGTGTCATCGGTTGCGGCATTCCGCGTTGAAATAGCTGCTCTCCGGCCCCTCGCCACCGATTGCCGGATTCGCAAACGGCTCTCATTCACAGCCGCTGCTCAGGTACGGCGAATTGTGAGGACAATTCTCGTTAGTCCCCTCCAATCGACCGCTCCGGTGCGAGGGTGGATCCACGGGACAGCCCGGTCGAAGTCCCGGAGGCCATCCCATTCACTCTCCTATCGGGAGGACTTCTGTGCGTGTACACACCTTGAAACGGGCAGTCGTCGCCCTCGCCCTGGCGCTGCCGGGCACCGCGATCGCCTCGGTGGTCGCCGCGCCAGCGGCCCATGCCGACGGCTGCTACACCTGGAACCGCAACCTCTACCAGGGGCGCTCCGGCAGCGACGTGCGTGAGCTGCAACTCCGGATCGCCGGCTGGGCCGGCAACAACAACGTCGTGGAACTCGACGGACGCTTCGGCCCGAAGACCGCCGCCGCGGTTCGTCGCTTCCAGTCCGCGTACGGCCTCCGGGTCGACGGGATCGCCGGCCCTGAGACCTACCGGAAGCTCTACCAACTCCAGGACGACAACTGCACGCCCCGACACTTCGCCTACCGCGAGATGGACGACGGCTGCGGCGGCAGCGGGTGGGACGGCGGCCCACTGAGCACCACCCAGACCCGGCAGAACGCGCTGCGCACCATGTGGAAGCTGGAGGCGCTGCGCAAGAGCCTCGGCGACAAACCGCTGACCGTGACCAGCGGGTTCCGCAGCCGCACCTGCAACAACCGGGTGGGCGGAGCATCGGACAGCCAGCACATCTACGGCAACGCCGCCGACCTCATCTCCCGCGACAGGTCGCTGTGCCAGATCGCCCGCCAGGCCCGCAACCACGGCTTCAGCGGCATCCTCGGGCCCGGTGTGTCGGGCCACAACTCCCACGTCCATGTGGACTCGCGGCGGGAGAACAACCAGGACCGCAGCGCGAACAACACCTACTGGGCGGCACCCGACTGCGGAATCCCCGCCGGGAACCGCTGATCCCAGGGTGCATCGCGACGCCGGCCCGGGCGCGGGCGGGGAATGACCCCGCGCTCCGGGCCGGCGTCGTACCGCCGACGGGCGAGCCCGCTCAGCTCGCCCGCGGCCAGCGCGGCGCGGTGGCGGGGGG